>NZ_CAWMRY010000009.1:0-137922 GCF_963870295.1 Aeromonas sp. ANP5
TGGCATCTGGCAATCGATGTCAACGATGGTGGCATCGGTCAGTACGGTAGAGAAGAAGTGCTCCTGCTTGCCCTCAACGGAGGTGCGGTACCACTTCAGGGTCACTTTCGGCAGCATCTCGCCGGAAGCCAGCGCGTTGTACATCAGCGGCACAGCTTTGTTCAGCGCCACGGTGAACTTGAACGGCTTGTGGACACGCTGACCGGCAGGCTGACCAGATTGCGGGTCGGTCGGGACGGTGACAACGTGCTGGAACTCTTGTACCAGCATTTCATCTTCGTGGCCTTGCACGAAGATGTTGCCGACGGAATCGGAAGTGAAGGCACCTGCGGTGATATTGCCCTGGGTTTTACCTTCGATGCTGATATAACATGGAGTTGGCATGTGTATGCTCCTAAATAGGTTGGTTAAATGAGCTAGCACTCGACCAAACTCTTAGCAGCGACCATGCCATTTTTTATGTTATTACTTATCAATTACTTATGTTTTAGCTTGCTTATGGTGCGCAATTTTTAGCTCAAACTACGTACATATGCCGGCATTTTTTGTTAAAACAGAAATTAACTCTGGAGATCGAGCAAAAAATTGCGCTATCTAGCATAATTCACCTTGCTTGCTGACATTTCCCATTTGTGATGTACCGATATTCAAAAGTATCTGACCCTACGTTAGTTCCGTGGGTAAAAATGTGCAAAGTGTGCAAACCCACCTCAACTTGAGCCAACCTGAAATAACTCAACCCCACTTGATTCAATGGTTTACGAGACGCGCTATCTCTCTGAAACCGCAGAATCAGGATTCAAAATCCGCCGGTGAATAACCGTGTTGGTTCGAGTCCGACCCCGGGCACCATCAAATTCATGACAAAAGGCCATCAGCAATGATGGCCTTTTGTTTTTTGGCGTTCCTGCGCATTGGTGCGTTGCTGCTGAGCAGGCAGTACTTCCCGTTACCTCTTGGTATCCCTTCTCTTTTCCCGCTCTCCGTTATTTCCTTTTCTTGATGTGGCCGCCGGCATCACCGCCAGCGGCCTGTTTCTATTGCGGTTTTCTTTCCAAACCTTGCTGCATCAGATCATGGTTGCTGCGTTACCCCAGCAGGGCAAACAGCAAGGTGCCGAGGCTGCCAGCGAGTGTCAGCGCTATGATGGCTCTGGGTGTGCCGTGCAGCTTGGTCCACATAAACAGGCTGGTGAGGGCGAGCAGCAACAGGGCCAGGGCGGCGATATCGCCAAACAGCTGCCAGCCGAGGCCGGTACCCATGCCGCGGTGCAGCCGGTTGAGGCTGGCGGCAAAGTTGGCCAGTTGCAGATCGGTACGTACCAGCAAGGTACCCTCGACATAGCTGGCGGCTACGCTCTGGCTGAGGGTAACGCCGCGCATTTCCCACTTGGCGGGCAGGGTGAGCGGGCCGTTCGGGGTGGGCAGGGTCTGGGCCGGGGTGATCATGGTTCGCCCGTCGGCAAAGGTATCGGGATAGCGCTGTTGCAACAGGCTTTTCAGCTGCTCCGGGCTGGCGAGCGGCGCCTCCAGCACTATCTCTTCACTCGATTTGTCGGTGTGGGGGCCGGGGATGGGCAACACGGCACGGTGTTGCAGCCAGAGACCGGTGATGCCGTACATCAGCATCAGGGCGAGGGTAAAAAAACCGGCCCAGGCATGGAGGCGGCGTACCCATTTGTTGTTGTGAAGGGGAACTCTTCTGCGTTTCATCGTGGTTGCTTCATAAAAAAACTGGCCAGCAGGGGCTGGCCAGTCGGGGTGGTTGTCACAGAGATCAGAAGCGGTAGGTACCGGTCAGACTCAGCTGACGGGGTGTGCCCGGCATGATCTGGTTGGCACTGGTGGCGCTGACGAAGTACTCGTGGTCGGTCAGGTTTTCGGCGCTCAGCTCGGCTTCCCACTGCTGCCAGCGATAACCGGCGCGCGCATCGAAGCGGGCGTAACCGGGCAGTGTGGTGGTGTTGGCGTTGTCGGCAAAGCGATCGCCCACCGCCGTTACGCCGGTTTCACTGAACCAGCCCTGCTCGCCACTCTTGTAGCCGAGGTAGAACTGGCCATTCTGGCGGGAGACGTTCATCGGGCGCTTGCCCTGCAGATCCGCATCCGCCTTGACCTGCTCCGCATCCTGAATGGCAAAGCCGCCACGCAGATAGATCTCGTCGGTCAGCTTGGCGCGGGCGCTCAGTTCGACCCCTTCGGTACGCTGCAGGCCGGTGAGGATCACCTTGGTGGGATCCAGCGGATCCTTGGTGCGCTTGTTGTACATCTCCAGTCGATAGAGGGAGAGAGTGGTCGCCAGCTTGCCGTTCAGCCAGTCACTCTTCACACCTCCTTCGTAGAGGCGGGTGTGCTGGGGTTCCAGCCCGTTGTTCTTGTCACCCGGGGTGATGCCGATCAGCTCGCCGCCCACCGGAGTGAAGGTCTTGCTGTAGGAGGTGTAGAAGGCGTGATCCTCGAGGGGATTCCACACCAGACCGAGGCGCGGGCTCAGGCTGTTGACCGAGACGCTCTCCTCCTTGTTGAGGTCGTAGCGGCGACTGGTAACTGTGAAGTCGTCACGGCGCAGCCCGCCAACCAGATGCCAGTCACCCAGGCTGAGCTGATCCTGCAGATAGAGGCCATTGCCGCGCACCTTGTGTTTGGCGTCGCTGGAGAGCTTCATGGCGCCATTGTAGGTAGGCAGCGAGCCCGGGTCGTAGAGGTTGCCAGACGGGATGGCGGTGGCGTTCTGGTAGAGCTTGGGTGTGCGCTCCTGCCAGTTTTGCTCGAAGCCGACCAGCAGGCGATGTTCCACCGGGCCGGTCTGGAACAGACCTTCTGCCTCGGTGTTGCTGATCAGGTTCTTCGCTTTCAGATCCTGCTGCCAGCGGGAGCGGGTCACCTGATCCCCTTTGACGCTGGTGACATAGGTGTTGTCAAACTGGCTGTCGAGGGTGGAGTACCCGAGCTGCTGGCGCAACTGCCACTGATCGTTGATATCCCAGGAGAGGCGGGAGCGGGTGGATTGCGCCACGTCATCGATGAAGTCGCGGCTGGTATCGCTGTAAACATACTCTCGCGGCACATCGGCCGGACGGCCATTGACCCCGGGAATGCCGCGATCCGGGGTGCGGTCATGTTCGTTGCGCTCGTACTGCACCAGCCAGTTGAGGTTGTCGCTGATCTCCCAGTTGGCGGAAGGGGCCAGCAGGGTGCGCTTGCTTTTCACGCCGTTGCGGAAGCTATCTTTGTCCTCTTGCGCCATGTTGAGGCGCAGTTGCACCTGCTCACTCGCCTCGCCATTGAGGTCGGCAGCCAGCCGCTGACTGTCAAAACTGCCGACCCGGGCGGTGACGCTGGACTCCTGCCCTTTCTGCGGCTTCTTGCTGACCCGGTTGACGATGCCCCCCGTGCTGCCACGTCCGTAGAGCACGGCAGCCGGGCCCTTGAGCACTTCCACCCGCTCGATATTGCCGAGATCCCGGGTGTACTGCATGTCGTCGCGGAATCCGTCGAGATAGAAGTCGTTGCTGGCGCTGAAGCCGCGGATATTGACCCCGTCGAAGCGGGTGTCACCGCTGGCGTTGACCCCGGGAATGCCGCTCAGGGCTTCACTCAGCGTCGGTTGGCCGAAGGCGGTCAGCTCGCTGACCTTGACGCTGTCGATGGTCTGGGGAACCAGCTTGGCTGGCGTATTGGTACGGGTTGCGGTGGCAACTTCCTGATGTTGGGAGCGTTTGCCAACCACAGTCATGGTTTCATCGGCGGCCTGGGCAGTGAAGCCGGTGCCCAGCAGTGCCAGCGAGACCAGCGTTCTGCGAAAGTGAGGGTGCTGCATATTCAATATTGACTCTTTGGATGTCGACCTGACGGCTCGAACATATTGATTTAATTATAATTAGCCTGACCCGCCAAAGCGGGATGCCAATGATATTGATTTTCATTTATCTGGCGAGGTGAAAATAGAGGGGGCATTGGGGGCGGGTTGTGCAGTCGGGAGAGCTCGGCTGAAAAGCAGAGCCATTGCAGCAAGCGGCGAGAATGAAGCGAGGGAAAAAGGGTGTAGCGGAAGAGAAAGGGGCTAAACGTGAAGAGGTATCCGGCCCGATAGGATGGGCCGGATACCGGATCAGTGGGTGCGCAGCAGTCGGCGGGTGAGGGGCAAGGCCGCCAGCAGGCGATAGACCAGCAGAGACGATCCCAGCAGCAACGGCACCTTGGCGATCTCCCACAGGATGGATGCACTCTGTGGGCCGAACACGAAGAGCCAGACCACCAGCATCATGTGCAGGCAGTAGAGCCCGAGCACTTTGGGGGCCTGACGTTCAAGCCAGCTGCCCTTGCCCCACTCGGGGTTGGCCAGCAGCAGGCCAAACAGACCGATAGCCCAGGGAAGGGAGCCGAGCAGGAAGTCGTGGCGGGTGAGCGGTACCGCGGCGAAGTGCTGCAGCGCCCAGGCTTCACAGCCATAGAGCGTCACGCCCGCCAGCAGCAGTTGCCAGCCGGTGCGGGCATCGGGCTGCCACTGACGCTGGCGCAACAGGGCCCCGAGCGCCACAAACAGCAGGGAGAAGAAGGGGCCGTTACGGGTGAGCAGTGGCCACTCGGCGCCCAGCAGCGGCTTTGCATAGGAGCCCCCCAGCAGCGCCAGCAGGTAGAGGCCAAGACCCAGCCAGAGGGCGAGCTCTGGTCTGCCAAGCCGGTAGCAGAGTGCCAGCAGGGCCACCGCCATGACGAGGGCTGGCAGGAACCAGAGGTGGATCATGCCGCCCACCAGCCAGCCATTGAGGGTGTCGCCGAGCTGGAATTGCCACTGCCCGCGCAGGGAGACCAGATAGCCCTGTTGCACTGCATCCAGCGGATTGAACGGCACCAGCAGGTAGACCAGACTCCATACCAGCCAGAGCAGCAGCAAGGGGTGGCAGTAGCGCCAGGCAACGGTCAGTGGCGCTTCGCGGCTCAGTCTCGGCTGCAGAAAGTAACCGGCACAGAGGAAAAACAGCGGCACGGCAAAGCGGCATAACTGGTTGATGGTGCCGCTCAGCCAGAGCCAGGATCCACTTCCCCACAGGGCGGGATTGAACGGATTGGCGAAGGGGGATACGTGAATGGTCATCACGGCCAGAATGGCCAGTACCCGCCCGCACTCGATACTGGAAATACGCATGGTGGCTCGTCGTTACAGGGGTTGTGATGGCACGCTAAAATTCTTGCTGCCAAGTTACAACCAATTGATTCTATTAGTGTGAATCACACTGTTGAGTAGTTACGTTTTGTAACGGGATGGCGGAAGGTGTTACCTGTAACGGGAGCAAGCTCCCGTTTTTTGGGCGCGCTCATGCAGATAAAAAAAGCGAGGCGGGCGCCTCGCTTGGTTGGGGATCTCGAGCTTACTGGTGAGTCAGCATGCTGCTCTGGTTGGCTGCAAGGGTGGTTCTGCCCGAGCTCTCCAGCCATGTTTTGATCCGCTTGGCGTCGGCGACCCGATCGTTGGTGGTCTCGGCATTGAGCAACACCATGATCACCGGCTCACGATTGACCTTGGTGCCCAGCACCAGACAGCGGCCCGCTTCGCGGATATAGCCGGTCTTGGAGAGGGTGAACTCCCATTGCCCTTCGCGGATCAACCGGTTGGAGTTGAGGTAGTGCAGCTGACGCTTGTTGGTGCGCACATAACTCTGCTCGTCGGTGGAGTACTGGCGGATCAGCGGATAGGAGGCCGCTGCGGCGGCGAGCTTGGCGAGATCCTGCGCGGTGGAGACATTGCGCGGGTTGAGCCCTGTGCTGTCGGCGTAGCGGGTATTCCACATCCCCAGCATGCGGGCTTTGGCGTTCATCGCCTCGACAAAGGCACGCTGGCCGCCGGGATAGTGGCGGGCCAGCGCCGAGGCGGCGCGGTTTTCAGAGGACATCAGGGCGATATGGAGCATTTCGGCGCGACTGAGCCTGGAGCCGATGGCCAGACGCGAGCCGGTTCCCTTGATGCGGTCGATGTCGGCATTGGTCACGGTGAGCATTTCGTTGAGGCGCAGGTTGGCATCCAGCACCACCAGCGCCGTCATCAGCTTGGTGAGTGAGGCGATGGGCATTACCCGGTTGCCGTTGCGCTCGGAGATCACCTCGCCGGTTCTGTGGTTGGCCACCACGAAAGCGGCCGAGCTGAGGTTAGGCACATCCCGTCGCTCGAGAAAGCCGCTGCTGCTCTTGCTGCTGGCGGAAAAGGGGTTGGCATGGGCACTGTCCATAGTGGCCGGCAGCATTACTGCGCCAAGCAACAGGGGAAGAAGGGAACGCATCATCATGATCAGCTCTACCGGACGAAATACAGGGATATCTCGCTAAGTTATATGTCGTGAACTGGCGCTTCACAATCATTCTCACCTTGATATTGATAATTTACGGCGTTGAGCGCGCTCTGACGGCGAGGAGAGTGTAAAAGAGGTCTCCATGGAGTCTTTTTTTACATTGAAGCTATGGACTGGCCGTGATGGCGAGCGGAAGCCGGCGCTAAAAAAATCGGGACCAGAACGGTCCCGATTGGCATGGAGCATTGCTTATCGTTTAGTGGGCATCTTCCTGCTTGATCTTGAAGCGCATGGCGATCACCACGAACAGCAGCGGGCCAATGATGGTCCAGACGCCGGTGGAGATATCGCCGGAGATAAAGGGGGCCACCACGGTAAAGACGTTGCCGAAGGCGACCAGGATCAGGCTGATGATGGTGGCCAGCAGTACCGAGCCCGTGCTCTTGAAGAAGATCAGGTCCTTGCCCAGCGCCGGGTTGTTGCGATAGCGATACCAGGCGTAGATGAGGAACATGTAGGGCAGGGTCATGCCGACGTTGGTCATGGTGATGATCAGCTCATAGAGGGCGGCGGCCCCTTCCGGGTTGATCAGGGTAAAGATGGACTTGGCGGCAATGAACAGACAGACCACCCAGGCTTGCACCTTCAGGGCTTCAATCCGCACGCCATTCTCGTTCTCGCGCTGGAAACGCTCCGGCCAGAAGTAACTCGGGGTGCCGGTGATGAACTGGCGCAGTGGCGCGTATGAGAGGGCGATAAAGGCACCCAGATAGCTCAGGAACATGCCAAGGCCAGCAAAGCGCATGAACACCTGTCCCAGCCACTCGCCACCAAGATGGCGCCCCAGCTCCAGCATGATGATGAAGAGGGCGGAGAGAGAGGTGATCCCCTCGGCCGGGAAGTCGCTCCAGCGCATGATGGAGCCGACTGCCAGAAAGCCGATGATGTAGCAGAGCACGATGAAGGCGCCGGAGAGGAAGATGCCGCGCTTGAGGTCGCGCTCGGGATCTTCCAGCTCGTCAGCCACCCCGGCCATCGCCTCGACCCCGCCGTAGGCGAAGATGGCGAACACCATAAAGCCGAGGAAGGGGATGATGTCGTTGAAAGCGGCATTGGGAGAGGCCGTCAGCGATGCCTGGGTGAAGGGCTCCTGCAGAGTCATGCCGCTCACTGCGAAGGTGAAGACGCCGCCGACCAGCAACAGCACGTTGAGTGCCACCACGGAGAGGCCGCCAATGGCTGCCACTTTGGCGAAGCGGGCGCTACCCAGGGTGATGAGCTTGGTGACGGTGGCAACCAGTGCGATGGCGACCACACCCAGAATAAAGGGGCCGAAGTCGATGCCGGTGCCCAGGGTGACCGGGATGACGGTGATGTCGCGGCCAAACAGCATGAAGGAGAGGGGCACCCACATAGAGAGCGCCTTGCCAAACATCCAGATGACGTAGGAGGCGAACCACATGGTCAGACCGATAAAGGCGAATCGGGTCGAGACCGAGTGACGCATCCAGGTAAAGATGCCGCCCGCCTCTTTGCGAAAACCGGTGCCGAATTCGATCATCATCAAAATGAACGGGATGAAGAAAAACAGACCGCCGATCACGAACATCGGAATGGCGGCATATCCCATTCGGTAAAAACCGATCCCGATATTAGTGACGCCAAATACCGATGTTAATATCATCAATATAAAGGCGCCCAACTTCAGCTTTTTTGCTGACATATTAAAAACTCCCTGATGGTGCTGGATTTAAAATAATCAAAAATTAAACGGACGAAACCGGACCCATTAATAACGCTGTAGCGCCATGCCATCCTGCTGTGGCGGACGCGATCGGGTCATCTCTGACCGGGCTGGCTTACCCGTCAGGCGGTCAATGAATGTATGGGCGGAGCGGCATGGTCTGTGCCATGCGCGGTATTGGTCAGCGTTGCCGAAAATTAACTGTGAACGATTTTATCATTAATGCTGCTTGGCAGGTAAGTTTCCCGAATGAAGCTGTGGTTGAAATAAACAGACCTGCCAGTTAATTGATACGTTGCGGATGTAAACATTTACGCCCGGGCCGACACTTATTTCCATTATTGGTATTCGGCATATTTGGCGGAGTGAATTACGCCATCCTGTCAGATAAATCTGCACCAATGGCGACAGCGCTTATCCTCCCAGCCGGGTCAGCAGCACGCCGCCAGTGATAATGGCCGCCGCCGTCAGCCGCATGCGCCCGAGCGGCTCTTTCAGCAGCCAGACCGAGAGTAGCATGGCAAACAGCACACTGCTTTCGCGCAGAGCCGCGACCACGCCAATGGGGGCTTGGGTCATGGCCCAGATAACAATCCCATAGGCAAGCAGTGACATGGCACCTCCGGTGGCGCCAACCAGTGCATATTGGCGGATCTGGCGCCATGCGTTGCGCTTTTGGTGGGCGAGCAGCACCAGCAACATTGCCAGCCCGGTGCAGGCAAAGAGCCAGAGGGTGTAGCGTACCGGTTCACCCCCTGCGCGGGCGCCGGCTCCATCCGAGAGGGTATAGGTCGCCGTAAACATGGCCGTGATCAGTGCTGCCCGAACCGCTTTGCTGTCAAGGCGCTGCAGCCCACCTCGCCAGGCCATTAGCAAGACCCCCATGATCTGCACGCAGGCGCCGATGATGCCGCCGTAACCGGGGTAGTCCCCCAGCAGCAGGGCACTTAACGCCATGGCGAGCAGTGGGGCACTGCCACGGGCCAGCGGATAGATCTGGCCAAAATCGCCCTGATTGTAGGCATGGCTGAGAAACAGGCAGTAACCGATATGGAGCAGGACTGAGAGGCCGAGCCAGGGCAGCTCGGCAGCAGAGGGAAGCCCCATTGGCAGCAGCGCCACGGCGGCGATAAGCCCTGAGAAGATCGCCACCAGTGATACCCCCACCAGCCGCTCTTCGCCAATTTTGACCAGCGCATTCCAGCTGGCGTGAAGCAGGGCTGCCAGCAGAACTGCAAAAAAGACGGTGGTGCTCATGGGAAAGGGCTCTCGGGCGATGGGGGTCAACAGCATACCCGCCCGGAGCCTGATTGGCCGAGATCTTTATCAAGGCTTCGGCTTTTCGGGGCTCGCCTCCTGCGTGGTGGCGTTACCCAGTTGCCCCAACACCAGTTTGGGATGGGGGTCGGTCTGCAGCGGAATATCCTGCAACTCTGTTCCCTGCTGATGGCGATGGATGATCCCGGCGGCCATCTTGCCCAGTGCTTCGTAGCTGCTGATGGTGCCAACGCTGCAGCCGTGTTCGACGAACAGCTCGGCGCTGCAGATGGTAGGGATGGCAGCTGCGTTGAGTGCATTCAGCAAACGGGGGGCGATGGAGAGCAGATAGCTGTCTGCGGCCAGAAAGACGATGTCGTTTTTGGCATCCTGTTGCAGCCGCTTTAGTTCGTTGTCCAGCCGCCGTGGGTCAGGGGCCATTCGCCAGGTGACCATCTGCCACTGATAGCGTTTCGCTTCATTGAGCAACATATCGGCCACCAGCAGGGTGTTCTGCTCACGGGGGTTGAAGGGTAGCAGCAGCCGTTTTCCGGTGGCCAGATGCTCGCTGGCGTTGGCCAGTTGCAGTGCCATCGGCACCATGTTGCTTACCCCGGCCACCATGCTGTTCTGGGCTTTGTCTTCCGAGAGGATGTCTGCCCCGACCGGATCGGAAACCACATTGAAAATCAGAGGCTTGCGGTTTGCCACCAGACTCTTGGTCATGGTGGTGGCGGTGGTGCCAAAGGTGTAGATGTAGTCGTATTCGGCCAGTTTCGGCAGCATCTGCTGGCGCAGCATGGTTGCCAGCGCTGTACGATCCTGATCGGCGTTATAGGTGGTGATGGTGGCCTGATAGCCAAGGCGGGTCAGCTCTGCCCGAAAGCCCGCTTCGGCTGCGGTTTCACCGCGCCACAGCACCATGGCGATAGAGAGGGCGTGAGCGGGAAGAGCCAGCAGCAACAGCAGGACGAAAGGCAGCCTGATCATGATCATCTCTCCGGCGATACATCTACTGTTGAGCCTAGGCCACTTTCTCCGGTCGTGAGCGACGCCCAGCAAAAAGCGCGATGGCAAGCCATCGCGCTTTTGGGATCCGCAAAACCTCGATTAGAAGTCGTAGCGGGCAGCCACCTGGAAGTCGTCTTTCACATCAAAACGACCGCTTTCTTTGCTGTCCAGATTGTTGATACGGTACTCGCCAATCACCCGCAGGTTCTTGTTGAATTTGTACTGGGCACCCAGGGTGTAGTAATCAACAGCATCAGTTTTCTGGCCACCGGTTACTTCCTGCTCCTGCTTGTTCCACAGCGCCATCAGGCCGAAGCCGTTCTCGAAGTTGTAGCCCAGCGCGGCTTCCCAACCGGTGTGATCGGTGCCGGTTTTGACAAAGTCTGCACCATCAGCGTAGGTCAGTGCTGCATACAGAGCCTTGTTATCGTATTTGGCGGAGATCAACCACAGTTTGGCATCCTTAGCGTCTTTATCCTGACGCTGGCCGACGTTGTAGGCGGTACCCAGTGCCAAGTTGAACGGGAAGGTGTAGGAAAGGGCAGCGCCATAGGCTGGGTCGCTGTTCTTGTTACCCTTGTCTTCCACTTTGCCACCATCGAACTTGTAGCTGGTGTCGAACTGGAAGCCATTGAACAGGCCTGAATACTTCAGTACGGAGCCTGCTCGGTTGGTAGCAAACGTGTCAGTACCTGCCCCGGTGGCATCAGCGCCATAACCATCGGATAGTGCCACATCAGTCCAGTCAACAAGAGTTCCCATTGCCCCTTTTTGGCGTCCGAAAGTGATGTTGCCCCAATCGGCACCGACACCGGCAAAGGCCAGGCGGGTACGCAAGTTGTCCGCGTTTCCATCTTTACCCAGGGTCTTTTCGCTGTCGTTGATGTACATCTGCACTTCGTACTGGGCCAGTGCCTTCAGACCGCTCTGGATCTGGGTCTCGGCTTTGGCGCCGAAACGGACAAACTGGTTGGCGCCCTGTTTGTTGCTGTACTCCTTGGTAGCATTGGTGTCGTCTTTCTTGTCACCGAAGAAGTGACCCGCATAGACGCGGCCATAGAGATCCAGCATGGAGGTGTCATTTTTGTACACTTCAACGGCTTGAGCCTGGAAGGCTGCGGTGAGAGCCAGTGCCACTACAGTCAGCTTTTTCATCTTAATCCCTTGTGGTGTTGCAAGCTTTTGTTTTGAAAACGGGGTCATGCTAGGCAGCGGGGATGACAGCGGGGTGACAGTTGGATGAAGAGTCGATGGCAATTGGGTTGCAATTGGATGAATTGGCTACATTCTTGCTCGCAGCGGCTACTTTTGTGCGCAAAGGTTTGCCCTTGTGGTAGAATGCCGCCCGTTTTCGAGCTCCATAGGTTGGATATGCGATGAGACGTGAACTGGCAATCGAGTTTTCCCGAGTGACGGAAGCGGCTGCACTGGCTGGCTACAAGTGGCTCGGACGTGGTGACAAGAATATCGCTGATGGGGCGGCCGTAGCGGCCATGCGCCACATTCTCAACCAGATCGAGATCGATGGTGAGATTGTGATCGGCGAAGGTGAAATTGATGAAGCGCCGATGCTCTATATCGGCGAGAAGGTCGGTACCGGACACGGCGACGCGGTGGATATCGCGGTCGATCCCATCGAGGGTACCCGCATGACTGCCATGGGTCAGGCCAACGCGCTGGCCGTGCTGGCGGTGGGCGACAAGGGTTCTTTCCTGAAAGCGCCCGACATGTACATGGAAAAGCTGATCGTCGGCCCCAAGGCCAAAGGCGCCATCGACCTGGATCAGGCTCTCGAGCTGAACCTGAAGTCCGTGGCCAAGGCGCTGGGCAAGCCGCTCTCTCGTCTGACCGTCATTACCCTAGCCAAGCCGCGTCATGACAAGGCAATCAAGGAGATGCAGGGTCTGGGCGTGCGAGTGTTTGCCATTCCTGATGGTGACGTTGCCGCCTCCATCCTCACCTGTCTGCCGGACAGCGAAGTCGACATGCTGTATGGCATCGGCGGCGCACCGGAAGGGGTGATCTCCGCGGCGGTGATCCGCGCGCTGGATGGCGACATGCAAGCCCGTCTGGTGCCGCGTCATCGCGTCAAGGGCGACAGCCCGGAAGTGCGTGCGCTGGGCGAGCAGGAAATTGCCCGCTGCGAAGCGCTGGGCATCGATGTCAACAAGGTGCTCAAGCTGGAAGACATGGCGAAGAATGACAACGTCATCTTCTCCGCCACCGGCATCACCAAGGGTGATCTGCTGGACGGCATCACCAGCGATGGCGTGATGGCGACCACCGAGACTCTGTTGATCCGTGGTAAATCCCGTACCATTCGTCGTATCAAGTCGATCCATTACCTGGAGCGCAAAGACAGCGTGGTACGTGACATCATCCTGTGATGATGGCTCGCTGAACCGGCTGTGTTGTCTGAAGCCCGATCGCCCGTGCGGTCGGGCTTTTTCTTGTGCGCCAGCTACGTTTGTGCCGCCGCTTCGGCTATGGTGGCTCAGACCGTCCCAAAGGAGTGGAGTCTATGGAGTGTCGTAGCGGCTGCGCAGCCTGTTGCATCGCCCCCAGTATCAGCAGTGTCATTCCCGGTATGCCAGATGGCAAACCGGCTGGCGTCCCCTGTATCCAGCTCGATAGCGCCCTTGGCTGCAAGATCTTCGGTCAACCGGAGCGACCGGCGGTGTGCGGCGGTTTTCGCCCCATGATGGATGTGTGCGGCAGCCATCGCGCCGAGGCCATCTGGCTGATCGGCGAGCTGGAGCGGCTCACCACCTGACGAGGGCAGGGCGAAGAGATAAAAAGAGAGGCCGCATCATGCGGCCTCTCGCGTTTCTGTTTGCCGGGGATCAGACTCCCGCCAGCTCCAGTGCCTGACGATAGTACTCGTTGGCCTTGTTGGTAAGGCGGCGCTTGTCCATCAGCTGGCCGAGGGCGTGGTAGGCGGCGGCGCTCGGCGCCCGCTCCACCTCCTGCTCCAGCAGCTTCTGGGCATCATCCAGTTGGCCTGCCAGCAGATAGAGCTGGGCCAGTGCGGTGTCCACCTCCGGTTGCCCCTGCTGTTTTTGCAGCAGCGCCAGCAGCGGCTGGTAGCTGTCGAGTTTCAGCTTGGGCAGGCGAGTCAGCAATTGGGGTAGCGGCTGTTTGCGCAGCGCCTCCTGCCAGAGGGTGGCGGCCTCGCCATCGGCACCCAGCTGGCGCAGCAGATCGCCGTAGCAGGCTAGCAGTTCCGGCTCGAGGCGTAGCTTGCGCGGCAGATCCTGCCATACCGCCTTGAGGGTCTCGAGGCTGCCGGCAGCCTGTTGCAGGCGACCACACCAGGCCTGTTGCAGCAGATCTTCTTCCTGTTTCGGGGTCAGCTTGCCTACCTTGTGCAGTGCCGGGATCAGGTCGCACAGGGCGCTCCAGTCCTGACGGGCCAAATGCACCTGGCGCAGCTGATCCAGCACCATGGGGTGGCGCGGGTTGAGGGCGTAGACCGACTCCAGCATCGCCAGCGCGGTATCGTACTGGCCCTGCTCGATCTGCAACTGGGTCTGGGTCAGGGTGAGCGCCAGCTCGGCCTTGGGGTTCTCCTCCTGCGCTTTTTGCAGGTATTGATCCCGGCGGGCGTCGTCACCACGGGCCTGCGCCGCCTTGGCGGCGCTCAGGTAGTTGAGCAGCGGGGTGTCGCTGTTGCTGGCCCCCTTGATCATCAGTTTTTCAGCCTGACTGTAGTGCCCTTCGGCCATTGCCAGGGTGGCGGCGACGGTCTGTTGATTGGCCTTGCGGCGGCGGCGCGAGCCGTACCAGCCGAGGGTCTTGCGGCGCAGGCCGAATACCCGACCCAGCAGCCACTCGACGATCAGCAGGGCGCCGTAGAACAGCACGGCCAGGATCAACGCGCTGGTGACGGAAGATTCGATGGTGTAATTGCCAAGGGCAATCAGCACATAGCCCTTGTTGCCGGAGGCTTGCGGGCCAAAGATCAGCCCTGCGACCATCACGGCAACCAGAATGATTATACGGATCATGGTGCCCTCCTCAGCTGCTGGCCAGAATGCGTTGCAGGCGTTCGGTCAGCACCTGCTCCAGCATGGCCTGGGTCTTGAACTGGGCCGGATAGTCGATCTGGATCTGCTCACCCTTGAGCTTGTCGATCTCGCCCTGCATGTAGCGGGTGGCGCTGTTGTCGGTGTCGAAATACTGGGTCAGCCAGCGCTGGGCCTTGTCCAGGCTGTCTTCGTAGAGCGCCTGCTGCTCGCGATAGACGGAGAGCTGGGCCTGCAACAGCTTGGTTTTGAGGTTTTCACGCAGGAAGATCTCCTGCTGCGGCGAGAGCAGCGCTTCGACCGCGCCATCGCGGCGACGGATGGTGACGAAGTTCTCGGTGAACTTGACCCAGTTCTTCTTCAGGTTGCTCTCCCACTCGTCGGGATTGGTGCTGACCGCCTGATCCGGCTCGGCCTTGGCTTCCGGCATGCTGACGGTGGAGAGGGGCAGCAGCTCGATCTGGTCGGAGAGCGCAGCTAGCTTGAGGGTCAGCCCCTCGCGGTCGATGCGCGGCATCCCCTTGAGCTTGGCGATATCCTCGGCCAGCGCCTTGCGGATCGGCATCAGGCTGGGGTCGTTGAGGGCGGCGATCCGCTCGTCGGCATTGCCGAGCAAGGTGATGGCGGAGACGAGGTCATGCTCCAGCCACAGCTTGCGGCCCGCCATTCGTACCAGATATTCGGATTCGGCCAGCATCCAGTCGTTGGGGCGCTTGTCGTTGAGATCCAGTACCCGATTCTGCAGGCCCTGCATCTCCCCTTGCAGCCGCTGCTGGGTTTGATCCAGCGCGGCCAGCTGCTCGGCATCCTTGCTGCTGGTCTGGTCGATCTTGCTCAGGGCGCTCGCCAGCTGCTGCTTGAGCTGGGCCAGTTCGGCCTGCTGGGCTACCGCATTCTTGTGACCGTGCAGATAGAGACCGCCGGTCAGGCCAAGGGCCAGCAGGATAGCAACCCCTCCCAGTACGGCACCGGAGCGGCTCTTGCTGCCATTGACCGCAGCGGTCGGCTGGGGTTTTACCTGGGATTCTTGTTGTTCTGTCATTCCATCTTCCTCAGTTCCAGTGCGGCCGTCAGGGTCTGGTTGGATGCACCTTGGGCAATCGTGATATGGATAAAGCCCGCGGAGTGGGCCATCTCGGCCACGCGCGGGCTGGGGACCACCAGCAGGCGGTCAAAAAGCCAGGGCTGCTGGCTGGTGGGAACCAGCTCCAGCAGGCGTTGCAACAGTTCACCACTGGTAATGAGCAGGCTGTCCAGCCCCGCTGCCTGCCAGTGGCGGGTTAATGTGTCCCCGTCTAGCTCGGGGTAGTGGCGCTCATAGGCCGCACAATAGTGCACCAGAGCACCGCGTGAGGCCAGCGTGCTGGCGATGAGATCCCGCCCGCCATTGCCGCGCAGGATCAGTACCCGTTTGCCTGCTACCTGCAGCAGGGCGGGCAGGGCGAGCAGCCCTTCGCTACGCGGGTCATCCGGGCAACTTGCCGTGATGCCGATGGCTGCAAACGCATCTGCGCTGGCCTGACCCACCGCAAAGTACTCAATATGTGGCCAGGTCTGACCAGTTTGCAACAGAAAATCGTGTGCAAAATGAACGGCATGGATGCTGACGGCGATAACTGCGTCGGCACTGCGCAGCAGGCCGGGCAGGAGAGGGAGTTCGCTGCCCGCCACGGTTTCCAGCAGCGGGCAGCAGAGTGGTGCATGACCGTGCTGGCGCAGCAACTGCACCAGCTCGGCGGCCTGGGCGGCCGGACGCACCACCAGCGGGGTCATGCGCGGTAGACCTCGGCCAGGATCTCGTCGGCACCGGCGGCCAGCAGGCGCTGGGCCAACTGCTCGCCGAGGGCCTCACCATCGGCCAGCGGACCGCGGATCTCGTCGCGGATTACCTGGGTGCCATCCGGGCTACCCACCAGACCGCGCAGCCAGATCTGCTCGCCGTCGACCAGTGCGTAGGCACCGATAGGCACCTGACATCCCCCTTGCAGAGCGCGGTTCATGGCGCGCTCGGTCAACACCCGGGCGCGGGTCTCGGCGTGCTCCAGCGGCGCCAGCAGAGCGTGCAGCTCAGTATCGTCGAGGCGGCATTCGATGCCGACGGCGCCCTGACCGTTGGCCGGCAGGCTCTGCTCCGGCTCGATAAAGGCGGTGATGCGGTGCGCCATCTCCAGTCGTTTCAGACCGGCGGCTGCCAGAATGATGGCGTCATATTCACCGGCATCCAGCTTGGCAAGGCGAGTGTTGACGTTGCCGCGCAGATCCCGGATCACCAGATCCGGGCGCGCCGCGCGCAGCTGGCACTGACGGCGCAGGCTGGAGGTGCCGACGACGGCCCCTTGCGGCAGTTCGGCAATGGCCTTGAAACGGTTGGAAACGAAGGCATCGCGGGGATCTTCCCGCTCGCAGATGGTGTGCAGGCCGAGCCCCTCGGGGAACTCCACCGGCACATCTTTCATGGAGTGAACGGCGATATCGGCTCGCCCTTCCAGCATGGCGGTCTCCAGCTCCTTGACGAACAACCCCTTGCCGCCCACTTTGGCCAGCGGGGTATCGAGGATCTTGTCACCCTGAGTGCTCATGGGCACCAGTTCGACCTGCAACTGCGGGTGCAGGGCTTCGAGCCGGTCTTTGACAAAGTTGGCCTGCCACAGGGCCAGCGGGCTCTTGCGAGTGGCAATTTTCAGGGTTCGGGCTGCCATATCAATCAGTTGTTTCATTTTTAGAAGGAAATCGATATTACCACCCTTTGCCCGGGCTTTCATGGCGGAGCCGGCAAAAGCGGGGCCAAGCTCAAAAATGCATGCTGAAAATGATTTTCATTAAGCAAGTGGTGTTGATTAATTCATTGAATGTATTGGAATTTAATGATTTCCCCTGATACTTGATGTGGTCATACCAGAAATAATCTGGCGTTTAGCTGAAGGCTTGTTTACCACCGCTGTTTGCATTGTTAACATGATCACACTTTTTTGACGTATCCCCCTTTTGGTGCGTCATTTTCACTTAGGTGATAGGCAGGGCATTGCAGGAACACATCGATACGCTGGTTGCGCGTTATGACGACATTACCCGTCTCAAGACGCAACGGGCGTTAGGCCTCATGAGTCGCTATGGGCAGCAGGTATTCCAACTGCTGCCTGTCATGCTGCACTTCAATCATCCCCTGCTGCCCGGTTATGTCTCCGGTGATGTCCCTCATGGCATCTGGAGCTTCAGCGCCACCGCCGAGCAGCAAGCCTTCATCGATGACCTCTGCCGCAATGCCAACTGCCAGAGTGGTCTGGCAACCCATGATCGAGCCATTCAGGGGCTCTACTCCATGGGCAGCACCTCCTCCATCGGTCAGTGCTGTCACTCCGATCTCGATATCTGGGTCTGCCACGTGGCCGGTTTGTCGCAGGAGCGGCTCGATCTGCTGGAGCTGAAATGCCAGCAACTCTCCAAGTGGGCCGAACAGCGCGGGGTCGATCTCAACTTCTTCCTGATCCCGGAAGACAAGTTCCGCCAGACCAACGATGCCCAGATGCAGGGGGAGAGCTGCGGCAGTGCCCAGCACCTGCTGTTGCTCGACGAGTTCTACCGCAGTGCCATGCGTATCGCGGGCAAACGCTTGATCTGGTATCTGGTGCCCACCGAGTGTGATGATCACTACGATGAGTATGTGAACGAGCTGTTCGGGAGCGGCAAGCTCAAGCAGGATGACTGGCTCGATCTCGGCAGTTTTGACCGTATTCCGGCCGAAGAGTATTTCGGCTCCGCCCTGTGGCAGCTCTACAAGGGGATCGACTCCCCCTACAAGGCGGTGCTCAAGTCGGTGCTGATGGAAGCCTACTCCCACGAGTATCCCAACACCCGCCTGCTGTCGATGATTGGTCGCGACTGGTTCCAGCACAACGAGGGGATGCACTACCGGCTCGACAACTACTGTCTGATGCTGGACAAGGTGACCAACTACCTCAAGTCCATCGGCGACATGGCGCGGCTCGATCTGGTGCGCCGCTGCTTCTACCTCAAGGTGTGCGACGGTCTCAGCCATCCCAAGGATGATCACTCCCCCGAGTGGCGTCGCGAGCAGATGAGCCAGCTGGTCTCCTACTGGGGCTGGAGTCAGGACAAACTTTATCAACTCGATCATCGCCACGAGTGGAAGATCGAAGAGGTGAAGATCGCCCACGCCGAGCTGCTGGAAGCCCTGATGCAGAGCTACCGCAACCTGATCCAGTTCGCCCGCCGCAACAACATCAGCGAGTCGATCAACCCGGAAGATATCGGCATTCTGTCGCGCAAGCTCTACGCCGCGTTCGAGAGCCTGCCGGGCAAGGTGCAGCGCATCAACCTCAAGATCGCGCCGGATCTCAGCGAGCCGGATCTCAGCTTCGTGCAGGTGCCGCATGGTCGCCTCAACCGCGCCGGCTGGTATCTCTACAAACATTCGCTGGAGCCGGTGGACATCATTGGCCGCGCGCCGCTGGAGTTCAACGGCTACATCAGCAAGCTGGTCTCCTGGGCCTACTTCAACGATCTGTTGACGCCCCAGTCGCGGGTGCACCTGTTCAATCAGGGGTCGGATCTGCACATCGACAATCTGCACCAGTTCTGCCGCGATCTCTCCGGCTGCTTCCCCGAGAAGTACCCGCTCGCCACCAACCTGGCCCTCAGTCGGCCGTGCGAGATACGCCAGCTCTCCATCTTCCTCAATCTGGAGATGGACCCGACCAGTCACTGGGTCGGTCAGGTGATCGAATTTGACGCCAACACCGTGGATGTCTTTTCGTTCGGCCGCAATCAGGAGTGTCTGGTCGGCTCGGTGGATCTGGTCTATCGCAACTCCTGGAGCGAGATCCGCACCCTGCATTTCCAGGGGGATGAAGCCGTGGTCGATGCCCTCACCACCATCCTCGGCAAGATGCATCAGGATGCCGCCGCCCCCGAGATGATCGAGGTGTTCTGCTATAGCCAGCACTTCCGCTCTCTGGTGCGCTCCCGTTTTCAGACGCTGGTGGCGGAGTGTATCGACCTGCGCCTTGCCCGCGACAAGCAGCAGCTGGTCAAGACCATGGCCCTTGGCCGCGAGAAGTACGGCATCTTCTTCGAGCGGCGCGGGGTGTCGGTGAAGAAGCTGGAAAACGCCATCGATTTTTACCGTCACATCTCCCACAACAAGCTGGATCATCTGCCGCTGCGGCTCGACAAGACCCACAGCCAGCATCTGCCGAGCATCGTCGATGCCTACGCCAGCGAAGGCTTGGTGCAGTTCTTCTTCGATACCCGGGATGCGGGCACCAACATCTATATCCTCGATGAGGCGAACCGGGTGGAGATCTACCAGCACTTTGCCGGCAACAAGGATGAGCTGGTGGCGGGGGTCAACCGCTTCTACACCTCCAATCACGAGCGGTTCAGCGATGATGGGCAGTTCATCAACTTCAACCTGCCGCAGTACTACGAGATAGTACAAGTGAATGGCGAGCTGGATGTGATCCCCTATCGCAGTCAGGGCACTCTGCGCGAACAGGTGCCGCCCGCTCGAGAAGTGGGCTGACCCGCCAGTTGGAATCGTCATAAAAAACGGCCTGCAGATGCAGGCCGTTTGCTTTACCGGAGAGGCTCAGGCGCCGAGGCGAGCCAGCAGCCAGCTGCGAATGTCGCCGAGCTGCGGGCGGCAGATCTCGTGACGCATCGGGTACTCGTGCCACTCGGGGGCGAGTCCGGCGCTTTCCAGCCGGTTCTTGGCATCCCAACCGAGCGACAGGCTCACCACATCGTCATAGATGCCGTGCATGTAGCAGATGGGCAGGGTGCGAGCAGCCTCGCTCATCTCGCCGAGCAGCTTGTCGGGGGCGGCCAGATAGGTGGACATGCAGAGCAGGCCCGCCAGCGTTGCCTGATAGCGCAGCGCGGTGAAGGAGGCAATCACCCCGCCCTGAGAGAAACCTGCCAGCACGATATGCTCGGGGGCAAACCCGTCGGCCACCAGTTGGTCGAGCAATGCGGCAATTTGGTCGGCTGATTCCCGCACATGGGGCTCCACGGCCCGCTCGGCGGGATCCTCGAAGCTCCTGATGTCGTACCAGCCGCGTATCTTGTAGCCCATGTTGATGGTGATGGGGCGCTCGGGGGCATCCGGCAGCAGGTGACGCACCGGCAGCTCGGCGGGCAGGTCCAGCGCGTCCACCAGCGGGGCGAGACCGGCGCCGGAATCACCCAGCCCGTGCAGCCAGATCACCGCATGACGGGCGCCCTGCGGGTGCAGGTCAATCATGGGAACACCACCTCTTCGCCCGCCTGGGCGGTGCAGGATTGGCTCAGCAGCGCCTTGAGCTCGTGGCCGAAGCGGTTGTCGATCCAGGTGTCACCCCGCAGTTCGAAGTGGAAGCCGTTCTCGCGGGTGGCGACCCAAATCTGATGCAGTGGCTCCTGCTTGTTGATGATGACCTTGGTCTTGTTCTCGAAAGAGAGGGTCAATACGCCGCCGTTGCGTTCGCAGTCGATATCCGGATACCCCTCGTCGAGCGTGTCCTCCACATATTGGAAAAAGGCGTCGGTCAGGGCGTGATACTCGTGATCCTTCATCGGTTTATCCTGTTGCTTTTAACAATGTGAGTGCGATTATAGAGGGCCAAAAATTTTTTCGCAGCGAACCATTATGATCACTCAGTTCACCAAGTGCCTGCTTGCCACTCTTCTGTCCCTCGGGTTGGCCGCGTGCGGTCTGAAGGGGCCTCTCTATATGCCGCCCCCCGAGCAGCCACAGAGCCAGAGTACACCGCAAGCAGCACCGCCTGCGACCACTGAGGCTGCCACCGAGGCCGCGCCGCACTAATGCCGCACCCATTCTAGGAAGGAACCGCCCCCTTGGATCACTTTAACTACGACGCCGACGGCCAGCTTCAGGCCGAGCAAACCCCGCTGCAACAGCTTGCCGAGCAGTACGGTACCCCGCTTTACGTCTACTCCCGTGCGACCCTCGAACGTCACTGGCACGCCTTCGACAAGGCCGCTGGCGATATTCCCCATCTGATCTGCTATGCGGTGAAGGCCAACTCCAATCTGGCGCTGCTCAACCTGCTGGCCCGTCTGGGCTCGGGGTTTGACATCGTCTCCGGTGGCGAGCTGTCGCGGGTACTGGCAGCGGGCGGTGATCCGGCCAAAGTGGTCTTCTCTGGGGTCGCCAAGAGTGAAGGTGAGATGCGCCTTGCGCTGGAAAAAGAGATCCTCTGTTTCAATCTGGAGTCGGAAGCCGAGCTGGAGCGCCTCAATCGGGTGGCGGGCAGCATGGGCAAGAAGGCTCGCGTCTCGGTGCGGGTCAATCCGGATATCGATGCCGGTACTCACCCCTATATCTCCACTGGCCTCAAGCAGAACAAGTTCGGCATTCCCATCGAGCTGGCGCCAGCCATCTATCGCAAGGCGGCCGCGATGGCGAACATCGAGATCGTCGGGGTGGATTGCCATATCGGCTCGCAACTTACTGAATTGAATCCCTTTATGGAAGCGGCTGACAAGCTGCTGCGGCTGATCGACGGTCTGGCGGCGGAAGGTATTCATATCCACCATCTGGACGTGGGGGGCGGTCTCGGGGTCAACTATGGTTCCGAGCAGCCACCCCATCCGACCGAGTACGCCGAAGCGCTGAAGCAGAAGCTGGCGGGCCGGGATCTGACCCTGCTGTTCGAGCCGGGCCGTGCCATCGTCGCCAATGCCGGCGTATTGCTGACCCGGGTCGAGTACCTGAAGCCGGGTGAGACCCGCAACTTTGCGCTGATCGATGCCGGCATGAACGACATGCTGCGCCCCTCGCTCTACGGCGCCTGGATGAACATCATCGAGGTGGATAGCCGCGCCGGTCATGCTCCCGCGCTCTATGACGTGGTGGGGCCGGTGTGCGAGACCGGCGACTTCCTCGGCAAGGAGCGCACCTTGGCGATTGCCGAGGGGTCGCTGCTGGCGGTGCGTTCGGCCGGTGCCTACGGCTTTACCATGTCATCCAACTACAACACCCGTCCGCGCGCTGCCGAAGTGCTGGTGGATGGTGCCGAGGCGCACCTGATCCGCGAGCGGGAGCAGTTGGCCGATCTCTGGCGCGGTGAGCACCTGCTGCCCTGATGCAGTAGATAGAGACGACAGAATTTTACAGCCCTGACAGCACAGGAATGCACGATGTGGATAGATTGTTCCAGGATGCATGGGGCTTTGGACAACGACTTCATGGCGCTTGGCGACCCTTGGTTCGGTGAATTTTTACAGCCCTAACAGCACAGGAATGCACGATGTTGATAGATTTTTCCAAGATGCATGGCTTGGGCAACGACTTCATGGTGGTGGATGGCGTCACCCAGAAGGTATTTTTCAGCAATGACGTCATCAAGAAGCTGGCAGATCGCCATTTCGGGATCGGCTTTGACCAGCTGCTGCTGGTGGAGCCGCCCTATGACCCTGAACTCGACTTTCACTATCGCATTTTCAATGCCGATGGCAGCGAGGTGGAGCAGTGCGGCAACGGCGCCCGCTGTTTTGCCCGTTTCGTGCGTCTCAAGGGGCTGATCAACCGAGATCGTATCGCGGTCAGTACCGCCCGGGGTCGCATCGTATTGCAGCTGGAGGGGGAGAATCAGGTCACGGTCAACATGGGTGTTCCCCAGTTTGAACCAGGCAAGATCCCGTTCCGGGCCCAGAAGGCAGAGAAAACCTATCTGCTGCGGGCGCAGGAGCATACCGTGATGTGTGGCGTGGTCTCCATGGGTAATCCCCACTGCGTCATCGAAGTGCCTTCGGTCGCCGATGCGCCGGTCGAAACGCTCGGTGCCATCATGGAGCGCCACGAGCGTTTTCCCGAGCGGGTCAACGTCGGTTTCATGGAGATGGTCAACGCCACCGAGATAAAGCTGCGGGTGTTCGAGCGGGGCTGTGGCGAGACCCTGGCCTGTGGCACCGGGGCCTGTGCGGCGGCGGTGATTGGCATCAGTCAGGGCAAGCTCAAGGAGCGGGTCACCGTCAGTCTGCCGGGCGGCAAGCTGACCATCGCCTGGAAGGGGCCGGGCCAGCCGGTCTATATGACAGGTCCCGCCGAGCATGTGTTTGACGGCCAGATAGAGGTTTAGCCAATTAAAGGTTCAGGTACGGGGGGCGTTGGCCCCCTTTGCCCATGATGTCGGGGCAGCGAGCCCCATTTCTCTGATGGATCAACCAATTTATGAGCGAACTCAAACGGCAGGAGCAATCGGTGGATGAAGCCACTGTGCTGGAGTACCTGGCCCGTTATCCCGAGTTTTTCCAACGCCATGCCGCCGTGCTGGACCGGATCCGCATTCCCCATGAACGCAAAGGGTCGGTCTCGCTGGTCGAGCGCCAGTTGGAGCGTCAGCGCGAGCGGATCGAACAGCTGGAGCAGGAGATCACCGAATTGATGGGGATCGCCAGCGAGAACGAGCGGATCTTCCGGGTCTATGCCGATCTCTACGGCGAGCTGTACGGTTGCCAGACCCTGTTCGAGGTAAGTGCCGTGATGGGCAAGGCCTTTGTCCAGCGACTGCGCCTGACCGGGCTGCGGCTCTGGCTCAATCCCAAGAAGTTTGCCCTGAGCGGGCCAGAGCAGCGTTTTCTGGCGCAGGGCAAGCAGCTCGAATCCCTGCTGGGTCAGCGTTTGCCGGGGCAGGATTACTACTTTGGCCGCCTGAGCCAGAGCGAGAAGCAGGCGCTGTTTGGCCACGATGTGCTGGTCAACTCGGTGGCCCTGATGCGGCTCGGCGATCTCGGTGTGCTGGCCTTCGCCAGCTCGGATCCCGGCCACTTTACTCCCCACAACGACACCCTGCTGCTGGGCCAACTGGGGCGCCTGCTGCAACTGCGTCTGCCCGAGTTGACTCATGGCTAGAACACCGGCCAGGGCACCCGCCAAAGCTCCCGTCGTCGCACCGCCACTGCCTGCAGCACTGGCGGACGAGCTGGCGGCCTTTATCGAATACCTGAGGGTCGAGCGTCAGCTCAGCCCTCATACCCGCAATAACTATCAAGCCCATCTGGAGGCGATGACCGCCGAGCTGGTGGCCCTCGGGCTCACTGACTGGGGTCGGCTCGAGGCGAGTCAGGTGCGCACTCTGGTGACCCGGATGCACAAGGTGGGCCTTGCTCCTCGTTCCCTTTCCACCAAGGTCTCGGCCCTGCGCAGCTTTTGCGACTGGCAGGTGCGGCAGGGGCGGCTGACCGCCAATCCGGCCCGTGGCATCGTCACCCCCAAACAGGGGCGGCCGCTGCCGAAAAACCTCGATGTGGACGAGATGCACCAGCTGCTCAACATCACCGACGAGCAGGATCCGCTGGCGGTGCGGGATCGCGCCATCATGGAGCTGATGTACTCTTCAGGGCTGCGTCTGGCCGAGCTAGTGGGGATCAATCTGGTGGATCTGAAGCTCGACGACCGTCAGCTCAAGGTGACCGGCAAGGGCTCGCGGGAGCGGGTGCTGCCCATCGGCCGGATGGCGGTCGAGTGGCTGCAGAAGTGGCTCAAGGTGCGCCCGCTGCTGGCCGGGGACGAGAGCGAGGCGTTGTTTGTCTCCAGCCGCAAGCAGCGGCTGTCGGCCCGCTCGGTGCAGGCCCGCCTCGATGGCTGGGGCAACAAGCAGGCGCTCAACGCCCACGTCCATCCCCACAAGCTGCGCCACAGCTTCGCCACCCATATGCTGGAGTCCTCCGGCGATCTCCGGGCAGTGCAGGAGCTGCTGGGACATGCCGACCTCTCCACCACCCAGATCTATACCCACCTCGACTTCCAGCATCTGGCCAAGGTTTACGACAGCGCCCACCCCAGGGCCAAGCGTGACCCGGATGCGCAGGACGATGAATAACGGGCCCTGAGCCCGTGATGCAGAGGAGAGTCCATGCACTTCTATCGCCGCTGGCAGCCGGTTGCTGCCATCTCGTTTGACCTCGATGACACCCTCTATGACAACGGCCCCGCCATCGTGCGCGCCGAGCAGTGGATGCTGAATCATCTGCGCAGCGAATATCTGGCCACAGCCATGCTCGACAAGCCGCGCTGGCTGGAACTCAAGCGCAGTGTGCTGAACGGTTCCCCCGAGCTGCGCCACGATGTCAGTCTGGCGCGCCAGCAGACCATCCGTACCGCCATGGTCGAGGGGGGGATGGCCGACCAGCAGGCCAGCCGCGAGGCGGAGCAGGTGTTTGCTGCGTTTCTGGCAGAGCGCTCGAAGATCGAGGTGAGCGAGTCCACTCATCAGCTGCTGGTCAGACTGGCCGAACGCTATCCGCTGGTGGTCATCACCAACGGCAATCTGGATCTGGCTCAGGCAGGGCTGGATCACTACTTCACGCTGGTCTGCAAGGCGGGGGCGGGCGCCAGAATGAAACCGGCACCGGATATGTTTGAGCAGACCCGCAATGCCCTCAAGCTGCCAGCGGAGCGGATCCTCCATGTGGGGGATCATCCCGAGACCGATGTACTGGGTGCCCGTCTGCATGGCTTTCGCGCCGCCTGGCTCAACGAACGGCAGCAACCGTGGCAACAGCTGCAACTGTTGCCGGACGTGGAGCTGACGGCACTGGAGGAGCTGTCCGAGCTGCTGCTCTGATGGCGCTGGCGGGTGGCCACGCTCAGGCGGCAATGATTACCGGTAGATGGCTGTTACCGGTAACCATCCAGGATCACTATTTGCGGCAAACCAGCCCGAGCAGGGTGTAGCGGTCGCGCTGGTTGACGCGGCAGTAACTGATGCCGACGGGCAGCGCCTGCTGCAGGGTGATGGCGCTGTTCTGATAGCGGCAGACCAGATAGAGCGGGCGCAGGCTGCTATCGAGCTGGCTCCAGTAGTGGATCTCGTCGCTGTCGCCATTATCCGGTTTGAGTTGGGCCAGTTCGGCAGGATCTCCATCGAACAGGGCCAGATTATCGAGCCGGTGGCTGAGGGTTTCGTTCGGTTTGCCATCGTCATTGCGGGTGAACGCCTGCCAGCCCTGCTGCGGGGTCAGCAGCTGCTGGCGACTCTCGATGGTGGCGGGACAATCAAATTGCAGGCTGGCGGCAAGGGCCAGGGTGGTCAGTAACATGGCTGCGGTTCTCTCTTCACGTCCTCAATACGATGTCATGCTACGTCATCTTCCGCCGAACAGCTTCATCAGTTTATCAAGCAGATCAAGCGGTTGTGGTGGCTGTTTCATGGCTTCCGCCTCCCGCTCCAGCAGCGCCCGCTGCTCCTGCTGGCGGTCGCTCAGCACCCGGTAGAGGGGCTCGACCAGCGACTCGCGCTGCATCACCAACTCCTGAAACATTGCCTGATTGATGCGATAGGTTTCGACGGTGGCCACCGCCCGTACCGTGAAGGAGCTGGGCTCGCCGGTGAGCAGGCTCAGTTCGCCAAAAAAGTCTCCCGCGTTGAGCGTACCGAGTTTCAGCTCTCGCCCTTCGACATTGACCACCATCTCGGCTTCCCCTTTGACCAGCACGAACAGCCAGCTGGAGACATCCCCCTGCTCCAGCATGATGTCGCCGCTGACGAAGGGGGCGAACTTCACCTGATCGGCCAGCTGAAGCAGCTCGTTCTCCTGCAACATGGCAAACAGCGGCAGCTTGCGCAGGGTATCGGTTCGTTCGGCGGTGTGGCGCTTGTGGCGGGCATCCAGATGCTGCTTCTCCTTGGCCATAAAGACATTGAAGATCGGCGGGGTGAGGCGGCGATCGTTGCGGCGCAGGGCGGCATCGATCAGGCTGCGCACCATGGAGTCGGTTGGATCGTCGCGAGCCAGGTCAGTGAGCCAGTAGCGCACCGCATAGCGGGCGATGCCCCCTTCGACGTTCATCAGCAGGCAGTCCGGTTGCGGGTGCTTGGCGACACAGGGGAGCTTGGTCTCCCGCAGGGATTTCTCGATCAGCGCGATGATCTGGGTCGGCAAGGTATCCAGGGTCAGATCGAACCAGACCCAGCGCCGCCACTGCAAGGGTTCGCCACGGCGGCGCCCGAGCACGGTGAAGCGCTGTTTGAGCAGGTGGCTGTTGGGGATGACCACAGTCTCCCAGTTGCGGGTCTCGATGGTGGTGGCACGCCAGTTGATCTCCACCACCCGGCCCTGGGTGGTGTCGACTTGCAGCCAGTCACCGATGGCGATGGAGTTGTCGAGCTGAATGGAGACCCCAGCCAGCAGGTTGCCCAGGGTGTCCTGCATGGCGAAGGCGATGACCGCGGTGATGACCGCCGAGGTGGTGACTATCTCTCCAAGCGCCATGCCGGAGGCGTAGAGGCGAAACAGACCCCAGCCGATATAGCCGATGGTGATGACGATATCGGCGATGATCCGCGGGATCCGTACATGGCAGAGGGGGAGCAGAAATTCGAACAGCAGGATCCCCCATATCTTGACCAGTATCAGGCCAGCCAGCAGGGTGGAGATCTCGATCAGCAATTGATGGGGCAGCGGCAGTTTGAACCAGCCCCCCTCGAGCTGGATCAGCAGGATCACCACCGCGCTTATCATCACGAAACTGAGCTCGGAGAGCAGCTCCCGTCGCTGTCCCGGACGGCGCCAGAAGTGGATCAGCATCAGGGAGAGGGTGAGCAGGGTCCAGAACGGGTGTTCGCCAATCCAGATCAGCGTCGGTAGCGCGGTGAGGTTTTCGCCAGCCATAGCAGCACCTTATTGTGGTTTTATTTCCAGCATAGCTGCTGCGGCGCGGGGAAATGGTGCGTTGGGGCGGCAATTTATTTATCCTGTGCAGAACCGGGCAAAGGAGTGCGAATGAGTGAAATTTTCAAAGAAAATCATCTGTTTGATGGCCCTGTTGCCATTGGTTGGCTGCGACCTGCTGGCCGAGAAATATCGGGTCGAATTCCGGGATGGCTCCTGGCGTGAAATAGCCATTACCCCCTTCTCCAGCGAGGCACGCTGGCGCGAGGGGTGTGCCACCGGCGAGGTGTTGAGTGACATGAAGGTGCCCATCAAGCGGGGTGACACGGTCAATGGCCGCGAGCAGTTGCTGATCGGTGGCGAGAAGTTCGAGCTGGATGACAACAACCTCTACCGCAGCAACGGCATGGTGTTTGGCCATTCGCCTGACCATATCCAGCGCGGGCTCAAGGGGATGGATATCTGCCGCACCCTGCGCCCCGAGCGGGGCGGACTGCCCAAGCTCAAGGCGCGCGGGTTTGGCGACTGAATCGATGAGGGGTTAACTCGCTGCCATCAATGCACTGCGTTGGCGGCAGGCATCGCCAAAGGCTTGAAAGATCTTGATGGAGTGGGGGTTTTCATTGGCTTTCCACTCCGGATGCCACTGCACTGCCAGCAAAAAGGGTGACAGTGCGGGAGCATGAAGTGCCTCGATCAGCCCATCTTCTGCGTGGGCCAACGGCTCCAGACCCTTCCCCAACCGGTTGATGCCCTGTCCATGCAGCGAGTTGACCGGAATCTGTTCTTCCCCCATCAGTTCGGCAAACCAGCTGCCCGGCAGCAGTTTGATCTGATGGCTCGGCCCATACTGCTCGTCGACCGGATCGTCTGCATCCTCCCGGTGATCGTCATAACCCGGCTCGTTATAGACCTTCTGATGAATGTCTCCCCCCAGCGCCACGTTGATCTCCTGCATTCCGCGGCAGATACCGAGGATCGGCAAGCCACGGGCGAGCGCTCCCTTGATGAGGGGCAGATCGAACAGGTCGCGATCCCTGTCCTGCTGTTTTTCCGGCGTGAGGTTCTCCTGACCGTAGAGGGCCGGATCGATATTGGAACCGGCGCCGCTCAGATAGATGCCGTCAGCCAGATCCAGATACTGCTCCAGATCGGTGGTGCCGCAGCAGGTGGGCACCAGCAGCGGGACGCAGCCGCTTATCTCCACCAGCGGCATGATGTATTTGTGGGTCATCACCTGATAGGCGTGGCCGTTGCGGGGCTGGGCACCCATGGTCATCAGCACGACAGGTTTACGGGTGGCGGGAGGCTGGGGATTTGGCATAGGGCACCTTGATTATCCTTGGCGTTGAAGTCTCATCCTGCGCCTTGGGCAGGCCCTTGCAAACCGCTAGGGCAAGGGCATGCCTCAAGGCATGGTCATGGGATCCCGCGTCGGGCCGGGTGGCAGAATCGTTGGTCAGCCTGGGCAGCGACAGCCTGGATCCTCTCTTCAGTCTGCCAAGGACGTTCAATATGTCAAACAAAATGATGCGAAATTGTTAACGGTTTTATTTTGAACTGCTCTGAAGGGGCGATTTAACGGGGCTGTTGAGATGGGCCGTTATGGCTGGGGTAGCAAAGTGGTGGATATATTAAACGCGCAGGGATGGCGGGGGATGTGGAGAGGAAAAGGCATCAAGATAAACACGCCTCCGCGAGGGGAGGCGTGTTTCGGGGATCACAGCAGGTCTTCGATCTCGCCGCGCAGATACTGGTACATCTCGCGGTAGGCGACCGGCGGCTTGTTCAGCTCCCGCTCCTTGTTGGCGGAGCGGATCAGCTGGCGTAGCTTCTGGCGATCCAGCTCGTGGAACTGGGACATCAGCTCATTGAGGGCGCTGTCACCTTCGGTGATCAGGCGCTCGCGCCACTGCTCCAGCCGATGCAGACGTGCATTCACGGTGGAGTGACGGTTCTTGATGATAGAGAGCGCTTCGGCAATCGGCTCGATATCACGGCTGCGCATCAGGCGGCCGATGAACTGCAGATGGCGACGGAAGGACTCATCCTTCTTCGGCTTGAGTTTGCGACCCAGCTCGACAGCTTCTGCAAGCTCTTCATCCAACGGGATTTTTTCCAGCTCGCTGTGGCTGAGGGAGACGATCTCTTCCCCCATTTTCTGCAATGCTTCGGCATCGCGCTTGAGCTGGCTCTTGCTGGGGCCCCAGTCTTCGAACTCGTTGTCGTCTTGATATTGACTCATCGGTCTCTTGATTCCTGTCATTCACGTTTGGCGGATATGTTACCAGCTTCTCCCGCTGGGCGCAGGGGTCTGATATGCTTACCCCCCTTTCCTTCTTTCATACAGATGTGAGTTATGGATCAGCAAGACCAAATCCGCCAGGATCAAGCCCATCTCGAGGCCGTGGTTGCCGAAGCCCTGGAGATAGCCAAAGGACTGGGCGCCTCGCTGGCCGAAGTCTCCATCAGCAAGCAGACCGGGTTATCGGTGAACACCCGGGGTTGTGAACTGGAAAGCATTGAATTCAATAAGGATGGCGCCCTCGGCATCGCCGTCTATCGCGATGGTTGCAAGGGATCTTCCTCGACCACCGATCTGAGCAAACCCGCCATTCGTGCCGCCGTTGAAGCGGCTATCGAGATTGCTCGCCACACCTCGGCCGATGATTGCGCCGGTCTGGCGGACGCCGAGCTGCTGGCCTGGGATGCCCCCGACCTGCAACTGTGCCACCAAATCGAACTGGATCCCCAGCGCGGGATCGAACTGGCCATCGAGTGCGAGCGGCTGGCGCTTGGTCGCGATGCCCGTATCAAGCACTCCGACGGCGCCGGTTTCTCCAGCCATCTTGGCATCAAGGTCTATGGCAACAGCCACGGCTTCGTCAAAGGCTACGCGGCGTCGCGCAACTCACTGAGCTGCGTGCTGATCGGCGAGCAGGATGGCGATATGCAGCGTGATTACGGCTACTCCTCCAGCCGTACCCTCGACGGGCTCTGGAGCCCGCAGCGCATTGCCGACGAAGCCGTTGAGCGTACCGTCTCCCGCCTCGGCGCCCGCAAGATCTCTACCCGTCACGCGCCTGTGCTGTTCCACCCAGACACTGCCTCTGGCCTGTGGGGCCATCTGGTGATGGCCATCAGCGGTGGCAACCTCTATCGCAAGTCGAGCTTCCTGCTCGACAAATTGGGCAAGCAGATCCTGCCCGAGTGGCTCACCATTCAGGAGTTCCCCCACCTGCTGGGCGGGCTCGCCAGTACCCCGTTCGATGGCGAAGGGGTGCGTACCCGCGACATGGATATCATCCGTAATGGCGAGCTGGTGAGCTGGCTGCTTACCTCCTACTCTGCCCGCAAGCTCGGGCTGACTACTACGGGTCACGCCGGTGGCATCCACAACTGGCAGGTCTCCAATACCGGCCAGGATTTTCAAGGCATGCTGAAAGAGATGGGCACCGGTCTGCTGGTGACCGAGTTGATGGGGCAGGGGGTCAATATCGTCAATGGCGACTACTCCCGTGGCGCTGCCGGTTTCTGGGTCGAGAATGGCGAGATAGCCTATCCGGTCGAGGAGATCACCATCGCCGGCAATCTGGCCGAGATGTTCAGCCATATCGTGGCGGTGGGTCGTGACGAGGATGAGCGCTCCAGTCTCAAGACCGGCTCGGTGCTGGTAGAGAATATGAAGCTGGCGGGCCACTGATCCCGGTTTCAACAGAACCGAAACCATGAAAAAGGCCCCCTCGCCAACGCGAGGGGGCCTTTTTATCGGCTAGCGATCAGGGGGCTATCAGCCCTTGATGCGCTCGATGCGGCCACCCAGACCCTGCAGCTTCTGCTCGATGTCTTCGTAGCCACGGTCGATGTGATAGATACGGTCGACGATGGTGGTACCTTCGGCCACGAAGCCGGCCAGTACCAGACTGGCGGAGGCGCGCAGATCGGTCGCCATCACCTGGGCACCCTTGAGTTGCTCGGTGTCACGGCAGATGGCCACATTGCCCTGCAGTTCGATGTCTGCGCCCATCCGTACCAGTTCGGGAACGTGCATGAAGCGGTTCTCGAAGATGGTCTCGGTGACCATGCCGGTGCCTTTGGCGACGGCGTTCAGCACGGTGAACTGTGCCTGCATGTCGGTCGGGAAGGCCGGGTAGGGGGCGGTCTTGATGGTGACCGGCTTGAGGGTGCGGCCAGTCATGTCGAGGGTGATCCAGTCTTCACCCTTCTCAATCAGGGCGCCAGCCTCTTCCAGCTTGACCAGTACCGCTTCCAGCAGGGTCGGGTCGGTCTTGCGGCAGGTGATCTTGCCGCCGGTGACCGCTGCGCCCACCAGGAAGGTTCCGGTTTCGATGCGGTCAGGCTGCACGCTGTAGCTGCCGCCGTGCAGACGCTCGACACCGTCGATGGTCAGGGTGTCGGTGCCCGCGCCCTGGATCTTGGCGCCCAAGGTATTGAGGAAGTTGGCCAGATCGACCACTTCCGGCTCACGTGCGGCGTTTTCGATCACGGTGCGACCATCAGCCAGGGTCGCAGCCATCATCAGGTTTTCGGTACCGGTCACGGAGACCATATCCATCAGGATGTGGGCGCCTTTCAGGCGGCCATCGACACGGGCCTTGATGTAACCATCTTCGATGGTGATCTTGGCACCCATCAGCTCCAGGCCGTGGACGTGCAGGTTGACCGGACGGGCACCGATGGCGCAGCCGCCGGGCAGGGAGACGTCAGCCGCGCCGAAACGGGCTGCCAGCGGGCCCAGCGCCAGAATGGAGGCGCGCATGGTCTTCACCAGCTCGTAGGGGGCGACGTGGTTGTTCACCGCACCGGTCAGCACGGTGACGTTGCCGTTGACCTTGGTGGTGGCGCCCAGCATCTCCAGCAGCTTGATGGTGGTGCCTACATCTTTCAGGCGTGGCACGTTGGAGAGGTGTACCTCTTCATCACAGAGCAGGGTCGCGAACAGGATCGGCAGCGCGGCGTTTTTGGCGCCGGAGATGGTCACTTCGCCGTTGAGAGTACAACGACCATCGATTTTGAATTTGTCCATTTTTACTTCGTTACCAAATCAGGAGGGCAATAGGAATTTACGTTCGCGTTTCCACTCGGCGTCGGTGAACGCTTTGATGGAGAGGGCGTGAATAGCGTTGCTGGCGATCTTGTCCATCAGCGGGGCATAGATGGCCTGCTGCTTCTTGACCCGGCTCATGCCGTCAAACATGTCACCGACGGCGATCACTTGGTAGTGACTACCGTCCCCTTTGACATGGACTTCGGACAATGGCAGAGCCTCAAGGAGTATCGCTTCAATTTCAGAGACTTGCATTATGCGTCCTCAGTTGTGAGCGGGGTTGACTGAAACAGCCCGGCCACCCCGTAGAGGTTGGCCAGGGTATAGAAATCACTGGAGGCGCCCACCAGTTGCGGTGTGGCGCCTCGCGCTAATACGGCTTTGGCCCATTTGACCAGCAGGGCCAGTCCGGCGGAGTCGAGGGTGGTGACGTCGCCGAGCTCGAGCCGGTCGTCCTGCCACCATTCGGCGCGGCGTTGCCACAGGTCATTGACCTGTGGCGCCTGCAGCTCGCCGCTGAGGGTCATGGTTTGAGTACCAGCGGCTTGGCGTTGTGTTCGCGCAACTGGGCGATCACCGCATCAATGCCGTTCTGGCGGATCAAACCGCCCAGCTCGCTCTGTTTGGCGGAGAGCAGGCTGATCCCCTCGGCCACCATGTCGAAGGCTTTCCATTCGCCGGTCTTGTTGTTCTTGCGCAGTTTGAACTCGAGGAAGATGTCCGGCTTGCCGGCCTCTTTCACGCTGACGTTGACGGCGGTGATGTTGCCGCTGGGAGCTTTGCCCGGCTCGACCTTGACGGTCTGCTTGTCAAAATGGGCCAACGCATCGGCGTAGGAGCTCACCATGTACTCGGTGAACACCTCGACGAAGGCATTGCGCTGCGCTTCGGTGGTCTCTTTAATCTGGTTGCCGAGCACCTTGTAGGCGGCGAAGCGGTTGTCCACATAGGGCAGCAGCTCTTCGCGGATGATCACCCGCAGGTGATCCGGATTGCTCTTCACCTGGGCCTGATCGGCTTTCAGGCGGGCAAAGGTCTGCTTGGCAGCCTGATCCACCAGCGCGTTGGGGTCGGTGGCATCGACTGCGGCCTGGGCAGACAGGGAAAAGAGCATGCTGGTCATCAGACCCAGCAGCAGGGCGATTTTCTTGAACATGGTTACTCCTTCTTGCTGTCTGATTTGCTGTCGGAGGATTGGCTGTAGAGGAACTTGCCAATCAGATCTTCCAGCACGATGGCGGATTTGGTGTCTTCAATCAGGTCGCCATCCTTGAGCATCTCGGTGCCCATCTCCTCATCGCTGAAGCCGGGGGCCAGACCGATGTACTGCTCGCCGAGCAGACCGGAGGTGAGGATGGAGAGGGAACTGGTATCGGCGAACTCGCCAGCGCTCTTTTGCATCATCAGGGTCACTTCGGGCACCTGGGTTTTCGGGTCCAGTACGATGTCGCTGACCCGACCGACCACCACGCCGCCAACCTTGACCGGCGAACGGACTTTCAGGCCGCCGATATTATCGAAATGCGCGCGCAGGGTATAGGTTTCTCCTTCCGGTTTGAAGCTCAAACCGGCCACTTGCAGGGCCAGTGCCAGAATGGCACCGATGCCAGCCAGCATGAAGGTGCCGACCAGGAATTCTACTTTGCTGAACTTCATCTTTACCTTATCCAAACATGACTGCAGTGAGTATAAAATCCAGGCCGAGCACGGCGAGGGATGAGTGGACCACGGTACGGGTCGTGGCCTGACTGATCCCGGCCGAGGTCGGCTTGGCATCATAGCCGTTAAAGAGCGCAATCCAGGTGACCACCAGGGCGAAAATCAGGCTCTTGATGGCGCCCTGCATGATGTCTTCATGCCAGTCGACGGAGGCCTGCATGGCAGACCAGAAGCCCCCTTCGTCCACGCCGAGCCAGTCCACACCAACCAGCTTGCCGCCGAAGATGCCGATCAGGCTGAACATAAAGGCCAGCAGCGGCATGCTGATGACGCCAGCCCAGAAGCGGGGGGCAACCACCCGGCGCAGCGGGTCGACCGCCATCATCTCGAGGCTTGAAAGCTGCTCGGTGGCTTTCATCAGGCCGATTTCAGCGGTCAGGGCCGAACCGGCACGGCCGGCAAACAGCAGCGCCGTGACTACAGGGCCCAGCTCCCGCAGCAGGGAGAGGGATACCAGCGGCCCCAAGCTCTGCTCAGCACCGAAATCCTTCAAGACGTTGTAACCCTGCAGCGAGAGCACCATGCCGATGAACAGGCCGGAGACCAGAATGATGGCCACCGACTGCACACCCACCACATAGAGCTGCTGGACAAGCAGCGGGAAGTGCTTGCGCGGCTCGGGTTTGCCCGCCAGCGCATGGAACAACATGATGGTGGCTCGACCGACGGAGCTGATAAACCGCACTCCGACCCGCCCCAGCTTGCTTATTTGACTTATCAACATCAGAGATCCTGTAGCAGATCGCCTGCCGGAAAATGAAACGGAACAGGACCATCGGGCAATCCTTTGAGGAACTGCTCGACTTCGGGATTGTGCTCCTCGCGCAGCTGGTCCGGCGTGCCGTGCGCCACCACCTTGCGATTGGCAATGATGTAGGCGTAATCGGCGATGCTCAGCACCTCTTTCACGTCGTGGGTGACGATGACGGAGGTGATACCGAGAGCATCGTTCAGCTCCTTGATCAGCTTGACCAGCACCGCCATGGTGATGGGGTCCTGCCCGACGAACGGCTCGTCATACATGATGAGGTCAGGATCGAGCGCAATTGCCCGAGCCAGCGCCGCCCGGCGCGCCATGCCGCCAGAGAGCTCGGAGGGCATCAGTTTCGCTGCGCCGCGCAAGCCCACCGCCTGCAGTTTCATCATGACGATGGTGTGGATCAGCTCCTCCGGCAGGCCGGAGTGCTCCCGCAGCGGGAAGGCCACGTTGTCGTAGACCGTCATGCCGGTAAACAGGGCGCCGCTCTGGAACAGCATGCTCATCCGTTTGCGCACTTCATAGAGGCGCGAGCGGGAGAGGGTGGGGATATCTTCCCCGTCAAACAGAATGTGACCGGACTCCGGCTTGAGCTGGCCACCGATCAGCCGCAGCAGGGTGGTTTTGCCGATGCCGCTCGGGCCCATGACGGCGGTTACCTTGCCACGAGGAATGGTCAGGTTGATCCCGTCATACAACAGCCGATCTCCGTGACTGAAGGTCAGATCGGAGATGGTGATCAGGTCATTGTTCAAACAATTGTCCATCCGGTGTAAATGAGGTGCGAATTTTATGGGGTAGTCTAGGTCTAAGCAACAGCAAGGAACAACTATTGAACAGGCTGCAAGCCCATTTGCACGACAGTTTTCTGTAACAAAGTGCGTCATTGAGAGCGGGACTTGCCATCCGATTCGCTTATCCGGGCAGACTTTTTTATAATCCCGCAGCTAATTTCGGCCCGGAGCTGTGTCTTTATGTCTGTAAAGCCTGAGAAAGTGTCTGAACTGTTCGATTTTCGTCGCAGTGCCCGCGCGGTGCTGGACACAGAAAAGCAAGCCATTGATGGACTCTATCAGTATCTGAACGACGCCTTCGACAAGGCGTGCGAAATGGTGCTGCGCTGCGGTGGCAAGATAGTGGTCACCGGCATGGGCAAATCGGGCCATATCGGCAGCAAGATCGCCGCCACCCTCGCCAGCACCGGCACACCGGCCTTCTTCCTCCACCCGGGAGAAGCGAGTCACGGCGATCTGGGGATGATCTCCAGCGGCGACCTTATCATCGCCATCTCCAACTCCGGCGAGAGCGACGAAATCCTGGCCCTGCTGCCGGTGCTCAAGCGCCGCGGCATACCGCTCATCTGCATGACCGGTAATCCCGCCTCCACCATGGCCAAAGAGGCCAATGTGCACCTGTGCATCAAGGTGGAGAAAGAGGCCTGCCCGCTGGGTCTGGCACCCACTTCCAGTACCACGGCAACCCTGGTGATGGGCGATGCCCTGGCGGTGGCTCTGCTGGAAGCGCGTGGTTTTACCGCCGATGACTTCGCCCTCTCTCACCCGGGCGGTTCCCTTGGCAAGCGTCTGTTGCTGCGGGTCGGCGATCTGATGCACAGCGGTGAGCTGTTGCCCCAGGTAGGGATAGATGCCACCATCAGCCAGGCGCTGCTGGAAGTGAGCCGCAAGGGGCTCGGTATGACAGCTGTGGTCGATGGCAATGGCCTGCTGGCCGGGCTATTTACCGATGGCGACCTGCGCCGCATTCTCGACCAGCAGATCGATATCCATCACACCCCCATCAGCCGCGTAATGACGGCCAACTGTGTTACCGTAGGTCCAGAGATGATGGCTGCGGAAGCCGTCAAGCTGATGGAAACGAGAAAAATCAACGGATTACTGGTCGTGGATGGTGACAAGCGCCCGCTCGGTGCCTTCAACATGCACGACCTGCTGAAAGCCGGAGTAATTTGATGCAAAACGTACCGACCCTCTATGGTCCGGTGACGCGCAGCCAGTTCGACAAGGCGGCGCAAATCCGCCTGCTGGTGTGCGATGTGGACGGGGTGCTCTCCAACGGCCTTATCTACATGGGAAACAACGGCGAAGAGCTGAAAACCTTCTGCACCCGTGATGGTGCGGGCATACGAGCACTGCTCAATGCCGGGATCGAGATCGCCATCATCACAGGGCGCAACTCCCGAATCGTCAGTGATCGGATGAAAAGCCTGGGGGTGGCTCATGTGGTGCAGGGGGCTGATAAAAAGCTGCCTCACTTCGAAGCGCTGCTGGCCAAGCTGGGGCTGAGCCCGGAACAGGCTGCCTATATGGGCGATGACACCATCGATCTGCCGGTGATGGCCGCCTGCGGCCTGGGTATCGCGGTGGCCGATGCCCATCCGCTGGTGCTGAGTCGTGCCGATATGGTGACCCGGCTTGGCGGTGGCATGGGCGCGGTGCGCGAGGTGTGTGACCTCATTTTGCAGGCGCAGGGCCACGACGATTATCAGCCCGAGGCCTCGGTATGAGCAGACAGACCCTGTTGTTTGCCCTGCTGTTTCTGGTCGCGCTGGTTGCCTGGCAGTTGGGCAAGGTTGAGCTGGTGCCGGAGAGCGCCGTCAAAATCGAAAACTATCAGCCGGATTTTGTCGCCAAAGATCTGGTGACCACCCGTTTTGATATCAACGGCAAGCGCACCGAGCGGCTGGAGTCGACCTACGCCGAGTATTATCAAATCCTCGAGCAGGCCACCTTCGACAAGCCGGTGGTCTACATGTATGACGATCAGGGTGCCGCCGAGTGGAAGGTGACCGCCGAAACCGGCGTGCTCAACACCGGCGACAACGTCATCCTGCGGGACAAGGTGCATCTGGATGGTCTGCTGCCCACCTCTTTCATCTCCACACTGGATACCCCCTATCTGGAGCTGGATCTGGTGACACAGGATGTGCGCAGCAACCGGGAAGTGAACATTCTGGGTCGGGATTTCCAGACCCAAGGGGTTGGCCTCAAGGGCCATCTGGACCGCAAATATTTTGAGTTACTGGATCAAGGCCATGCCATCTATTTCAATGAAAAACGCTAATCTGGCCCTCGCAGCCCTGTTGTTGTGTGGTGCGGTGACTGCCAAAGAGTCCGACTTTGCCGAGAAGGTCTACGTCGATGCCGTCAAACAGGTGGCCGAGATGCAGGACAACCGCATCACCTTCGAAGAGGATGTGACCATCAATCAGGGCACCATCCGGATCAAGGCTGACAAGGTGGTAGTGACCCGTTCCGGCGAGAAAGGAGCCGAGGTGATGACTGCCTACGGCAAGCCCGCCACCTTCTTCCAGATCCTGGATAACGGCAAGCCGGTCAATGCCCACGGCAATACCATCCGCTACGAGTTGAAGAACCGGCTGGTGACCATCACCGGCAACGGTCAGCTCAAGCAGGAAGATAGCCAGGTCAATGGCGATCTGATCCGCTACGACATCGTCAAACAGAAGATGATTGCCGAGAGCAAGAGCCCGAGCCAGCGGGTCAAAACCGTGTTCCTGCCGGATCAGGTAGAGAATTTCGACAAGCCCGCCGACCAGAAGAAGCAGGGAAAATAAGCCATGGCAGTGTTAAAAGCAGTGGGCCTGCAGAAGAGCTACAAGCGCCGCATGGTGGTGAGTGACGTCAGCCTTGAAGTGGGCACCGGCCAGATTGTCGGCCTGCTCGGCCCCAACGGGGCGGGCAAGACCACCTCCTTCTACATGATCGTGGGGCTGGTACAGCGCGATGCCGGTCTCATCACCATCGACGATCAGGACATCAGCCTGCAGCCCATGCATGTGCGGGCGCGCAATGGCATTGGTTACCTGCCGCAGGAAGCCTCCATCTTCCGTCGCCTGTCGGTGTTCGACAACCTGATGGGAGTGATGCAGACCCGCAAGGGGTTGAGCCGTGAGGAGCGTGAGGACAAGGTTCAGCAACTGCTGGAAGAGTTCAACATCACCCACATTCGCGACAACCTGGGTCAGAGCCTCTCCGGCGGTGAGCGCCGTCGGGTCGAGATCGCCCGTGCGCTGGCGGCCGAGCCGCGTTTTATTCTGCTGGATGAACCCTTTGCAGGGGTTGACCCGATTTCTGTGATAGACATCAAGAAGATCATTCAGCATCTGAAAGATAGAGGCCTTGGCGTCTTGATTACCGACCACAACGTCAGAGAGACTCTGGACGTATGTGAGAAGGCCTATATCGTCAGCCACGGCAAGATGATTGCCGAAGGTGCACCGGCTGACATCCTTGCCGATGAGCAGGTCAAGCGCGTCTATTTGGGCGATCAATTCAGTCTATAGTAAGGGGGCATGCCTTCATTTCCTTTGACGAGTGCCTCGCTGAACATAAGGATATCCCGACGTAGATGAAGCCGACATTACAGTTGCGTCTCGGTCAGTCCCTGACCATGACGCCGCAATTACAACAAGCGATTCGTCTGCTCCAGCTCTCCACTCTGGAACTTCAGCAGGAAATTCAGCAAGCGCTCGAAAACAACCCTCTGCTGGAGCAGGAAGAGAGCGAGGCGCAAGAGACCAGTCCGGAAGCGCCGGTCGATGCCAGCCAGCTGGACTCCAGCGATGCCATGGCCCAGGAGCAGATGCCGGACGAGTTGCCGGTGGATACCACCTGGGACGAGGTTTACTCTGCCGGCACCGCCCAGAGCGCAGGCCCCATCCACGATGGGGAAGATAGCGTCTATCAGGGAGAGACCACCGAAAACCTGCAGGATTATCTGCTGTGGCAGATGCGGCTCACGCCGTTCAGCGACGTGGATGCCGCCATCGCGCTTGCCATCATCGATGCCATCGACGAATCCGGTTATCTGACCGTTGCGCTGGAGGATATCCAGGCTGCCGTTACCAGCGATGACGTAGAGGTGGAACTCGATGAGGTCGAGGCGGTACTCAAGCGGGTTCAGCACTTCGATCCGGTCGGCATTGCTGCCCGTTCTGTGCAGGAGTGTTTGCTGATCCAGCTGGATCAGTATGACCCGCAGACCCCCTGGCTCAATGAGGCCAAAGAGGTGATCCTCGAGCACATGGAGCTGCTCGGCAACCGGGATTACCGCACCCTCGCTCGCAAGACAAAACTCAAGGAGAGCGACCTCAAGGAGGTGCTGGATCTGATCCAGCTGCTGGAGCCGCGTCCCGGCAATGGCATCATCCAGAGCGACTCCCAGTACGTGATCCCCGACGTCTCCGTGGTCAAGAAGGGCAGCAAGTGGGTGGTCGAGCTCAATCCCGACTCCGCCCCCCGCATCCGGGTCAACGAGACCTATGCCGCCATGGCCCGCAACGCCCGCAGCAGCACCGACACCCAGTTTATCCGCTCCCATTTGCAGGAAGCCAAGTGGTTCATCAAGAGCTTGGAAAGTCGCAATGATACCCTGCTGAAAGTGGCCAGTTGCATTGTCGAGCAGCAACAGGGCTTTTTCGAGTATGGTGAAGAGGCGATGAAGCCGATGGTGCTCAATGACATCGCCGAAGCGGTAGAGATGCATGAGTCGACCATCTCCCGGGTGACGACCCAGAAGTACATGCATACCCCCCGTGGTATCTTCGAATTGAAGTTTTTTTTCTCCAGCCATGTGAACACCGAAGGAGGAGGAGAGTGCTCATCGACCGCAATTCGCGCGCTCATCAAGAAGCTGGTCACGGCAGAGAATCCTGCCAAGCCGTTAAGTGATAGCAAGATCGCGGATTTGCTGGCCGAACAGGGTATTATGGTGGCGAGACGCACGATCGCTAAGTATCGCGAATCCTTGTTTATCCCACCTTCCAATCAGCGCAAACGCCTGGTTTAGGCAAACAAAAGGATGATGTTATGCAAATTAACCTGACCGGACACCATGTCGAGATCACCGAAGCTCTGCGTGATTATGTGAATAACAAATTTGCCAAACTCGAGCGTCACTTCGACCACATCAACAATGTTCATGTGGTGCTTAGCGTGGAAAAACTGAACCAGATAGCGGAAGCCAAATTGCACGTCAGCGGTGGCGAAGTGTTCGCCAACTCTGAACATGCCGATATGTATGCTGCGATAGACACCTTGCTCGACAAGCTGGACAGGCAGATCATCAAGCACAAAGATAAGTTAAATAAAAAATAACCATGCAACTTGAACACATACTGAGTCGGGACTGCACCAAGAGTGCAGTCCCTTGTACCAGCAAGAAACGCGCCCTCGAAATCATCAGCGAGCTGGCCGCCGAACGCCTTGGCACCTCCCGTCAGGCGCTGTTTGAATGCTTGCTGGCCCGCGAAAAAATGGGTAGTACCGGGATCGGTGCCGGTATTGCGATCCCCCACGGTCGCATTGACGATGAGTTCCCGCCAACCGCGATTCTGATGACCTTTGCCGACCCTATTCCTTTCGACTCCATCGACAATCAACCGGTTGACCTGCTGTTTGCCTTGCTGGTGCCGGAAAGCGAGTGCAAGCAGCATCTCAAGACCCTTTCTCTGATGGCTTCCAAGCTGGGTGACAAGGCGGTTTGCCGCCAGTTGCGTCAGGCAACCAGCGACGAAGAGCTCTATCAGATCATGACCTCGGCCTGACAGCAGGCCAAGGATGAGACACCCGTTTTGGCGTGAGGGAACAAGATGCAGTTAATCGTGGTAAGTGGACGTTCGGGCTCCGGTAAAACGGTAGCCCTGCGAGTGCTGGAAGATCTGGGTTACTACTGTGTGGACAACCTGCCGGTCAATCTGCTGCCCCAGCTTATTGTCTCGGTGGAGAGCCAGTACGACAAGCTGGCGGTCAGCATCGATGTGCGCAACCTGCCGAGCGATCCGGAGAAACTGGAAAATCTGCTGGCTCAGGTGCGCAATGAGGGGCGGGTTGAGTTCTCCAGCTTCTTCTTCGACGCCGACAACGGCACCCTGCTCAAGCGCTATGGCGAGAGCCGCCGCCTGCACCCCCTCTCACGCAACAAGCTGTCGCTGGATGAGGCGATTCGGGAGGAGACCCACCTGCTGGCGCCACTCTCCTCGACTGCTGACCTGCGTATCGACACCACCACCCTCAGCATTCACGACCTGAGCGAGCTCATCAAAACCCGGGTACTCGGCAAGAAAGAGAACGAGCTGGTGCTGGTGTTCGAGTCGTTCGGCTTCAAGTATGGCATTCCCAAGGATGCCGACTTCGTGTTCGATGCTCGCTTCCTGCCCAATCCACACTGGATCCCCGAGCTCAAGCCCTTCACCGGCAAGGATGAGCCGGTCGCCAACTACCTCTCGGCGCAGGCTGACGTGATGCTGTTTACCCAGCAGATCGAGAACATGCTGGTTACCTGGTTGCCCCATCTGGAGCGCAACAATCGCAGCTACCTCACGGTCGGCATCGGTTGCACCGGCGGTCAGCACCGCTCGGTCTTTATTGCAGAACGGCTGGCCAGTGCATTCCGTTTGCTCGGCAAGAACGTGCAGATCCGCCACCGCACTCTCGACAAGAGTGCCCCCCAATCCTGACGGACCAATAGGACGACCCGATGACTGTTTCCGCCTCGGTTGAAGTGAAAAACAAACTGGGTATTCATGCCAGACCAGCCATGATGCTGTTCGAGCTGGTGCAGGGTTTCGATGCTCACGTGCTGCTGCGCAATGAAGATGGTGTGGAGGCCGATGCTGACAGCATCATCGGCCTGCTGATGCTGGATTCGGCGCAAGGGCGGCAGGTGGAAGTACAGGTTGAGGGGCCCGAAGAGGTCGAGGCCTTGGCCGCCGTGGTGGAGCTGTTCACCTCCGGCTTCAACGAGGAGTAGTCACTCCTCGTTTTATGTTATGAACCGGTACGCGCCAGCGCTTTGAAGCTGGCAAAATCGCGACAAGCCAGCAGATTCCTGCTGGCTTTTTCGTTCATCAGTGCCAGAAACAGATCGTAGAGACCCATCGCCTCTTCGTAATCGGCCTTGCTGATGGCCAGCACGAAGATGAGCGTCGCGATTTCCCCGTTGCCCCAGTCGATCCCCTGCGGTGCCAGCACGGTGTAAACCAGGGTGCGGCGCGCCAGCAGACCGAGGGAGTGGGGCAGGGCGATCCCTTCTCCCAGCATGGTGGAGACGATCCGCTCCCGCTCCTGCAGTGAGGCTCTGAAGCCGCTCTCCACCAGATCTTCCGCCTCCAGCTGATCACAGATACGGGTAAACAGTTCGGCCTGGGTAAGGGGTTCTTTTACCACCATGAAGTGGTCGGCATCGAAATATTTGTCGAGCATGTAGGGGCGGGTGCGGTCGATCAGCACCAGCTTGCCAAGCTGCTCCAGCTGGTATTGGGTCGGGAAGGGGGCAACGAGTACCACGGGGGCGTTTTTTTCGTTCACCTTGACGGTACTGATGACAAAGTCCTGCGCGATCTGCGCCAGACCTTCGTAATCCCGCACCGATTCAAGCGTGGTCAGCTGTAACTGGGGATATTCACGTTTGATGCGTGCTTCCAGTACCCGGAAGGTGGCGTTGCCTGCATCGCAAAGCAATAGCGCCTGCGGGCGTCTGGTGTAGCCGATGTCGTAGTGGCGCTCCAGCCCGACCCCGATATGGATCACCAGATAGCCGATCTCGTGGTGGGTCAGTCTGTAGGGGGTCTGCTTGATCCACTCCGAAATGGCCGCCAGCGTGATGTCGTAGGCGAGGGGGTAGTACTGCTTGATGTGATCGGCCAGCGGGTTGTGGTTGCCTATCTGGTATTTGACCCGTAGCAGCATGGTGCTGATATGGGTTTGCAGGTCGGCCCGCAGCTGTTGGTCGCCTCGCAGGTCGTAAGGGTAGTGTTGATGAATGTAGGTCAGCAGATGCTCCACCAGCTGTTCGCTCTCGGCGGCCATTGCAGGGCTGAGCTGGGGAGTATCGGCAATCAGGCGCGCCTGGATCTGGATGGCGAGCCCGGAGATCTCGTCCTCTACGGGGGGCGTCAGGGTTGGCAATACCGCATAAATATCGCGAGATACTGCCAGCAGCGGCAGAGTCAGATCTTCGCTGGCGAAGTGGCGCAACTCGTGACCGGATGCCTGACGCAGCAGGGCAACGGCGCAGTAGATGGTGAGCTGCTGCAGGCTCTCGTCAGCGAGACGCAGCTGATGTCGGGCAAGCTGGGCATGGATGTGATTGCCCACTACCTCCATCGTCTTGCTGGGGCAGAGGTTGGGTAGCAGGGTTTGCAACTGGTTGTTGTGCAGCAACTCCTGATAGAGCAGTTGGGTCAAACAGGCACGGATCGCCGTCTCCTCCCCCTGAATGCGCATCCCCAAGCGGGGTTTGCTCTCGACGCTGAGCCTGAAGTGGCTGAGCTGCTCACGGACTTCCGCCATATCCCCCTGCAGTGCCGCCCGGCTCAGATACCAGGTATCAGCCAGCTCATCGAGCTTGATCCCCTGCTCTGCCGTCAATAGCAGGATCTGCAAGTGCAGCACCCGCTCCCGGCTGGTGCGTGGCAGGCCGCTATCCTGACCCTGTGTCGCCAGCAGAGCGTCGAACAGTCCCTGATTGTAGATTTTCAGCTGGTAGCCGCTGCCACGCTGGTGGAGCAGGTGAGCGCCGTGCGTGGCAATCAGTTCGTTGAGGGTCGCCACATCGGTGCGCACCGTGCGGGTGGAGACATTGAGGCGGCGAGCCAGCTCCTCCTGCGGCAGTGGTTCGGCATGAAGTTGGGTCAGCAGCTGGTGCAGTCTCGGGTGGGGCAGCTTGATCATGTGGGGATGAACGTCTCCTGTTGCACGATAAAAGGACCGATGTTAACAAGCATGCCACCAGCAGGCCAGGCACCGGTCAGTGATTGAACCGGCGCCCGTGACTGCCATCAGGCCAACAGTCGTTTCACTATGGCCAGCAGAGTCCGCACATCCTCGGGGCGAGTGTGCCCGCTCGCGCTGTCGATGATGGAGCTGTAGACGTGTGGGATCACCTTCTCGACTCCGGCGTCCAGCGCAATCCGCACTATCTCCTCGAAGTTCTCCAGATCGATGCCACCGGTGGGCTCCAGCCAGAAGTTGTTGCGGGCACAAGCCTCGGCTACTGCCTGATACTCGTCGCGGCAGGCCAGCCCGCCCATGGGGAAGAACTTGACCGAGCTGCCGCCCATGTCCTTGAGCAGGGCGATGGCTGTATCGATGGGCACTATGCCATCCGGCTGCCCGGCGCTGAGCGGGCCGGTGGAGATCTTCACCATGCCCGGCATGCCGGTAGGGGAGATCAGGCCGTTGACCAGCGTTTCCGACTGACCGAGCAGCGCCCTGCTGGCGCCAACACCGGTGAACACCTGATTGACGTGCTGGGGCTGCAGCTGGCAGGCCAGCTCGGCCACCATGGCGGATTGGCGTGGATCGCCGGCGCCCAGCCCGATGGAGAGGGCGTTGTCGATAAGCTTGGCGTACTCCTTCATATCGGCAACTGCGGAGGGAATATCCGGGTAGTTTTTGGAGAGCACACCGACCAGCACGTGGCCTTCGGCTGCGTCGTACACCTCGACGGCATTCTCCTTGGATCCAGCCAATACGTTGAGACAGACCCGATCACGGTAGTAGTTGGGGGTAAGGGACATCAGCGATTCTCCTGAACGAGGTTGGCAATGGCAGAGTGGATTTGGTCGAGCTGGGGCACGGAGACGCTGCGCACATCGATCTCGATGTGCCCCTCGTTGGCCTTGTAGCCGCGGCAGTAGATGGCAGGCGTGCCCTGTTGCAGACGGGTGACGACCTGCACTGTGGTCATGCCGATCTGCTGGTGGTCGAAGGCGATATCGGTGCGGGCGATGTCACGTCCTGCGCTGTCCCATACCACCTTGGCGGTGACGCCGGGCAGCTGGTTGAGGCGCTCGATGAAGGGGCTCATCTTGGCAACCATGGCGGCGCCGCTCTCTTTCTCTTTGGCCAGATAGCGCTCGATGGCGTGAGTCAGGCCGAGGATCCCCTCCTTGCCCACCTTCATGGCGCGGCCGATGCCGTTGGCTTGCTGCTTGACCCACTCCACGTACTGACGCTTGCCAACTACCAGCCCGCTGGTGGGCCCTTCGATGGCTTTGGCGCCGCTGTAGATGACCAGGTCCGCCCCCTGGTTGTAGTAGAGGCGCAGATCCTCTTCGGCAGCCGCATCGACGATGAGCGGGAGCCCGTGGGTCTTGGCCACCTCGGCAGCCTCTGCCACCGACAGAATGCTCTTCTGCACGCAGTGGTGGGATTTGATGTAGAGGATGGCTGCTGTGTTGGCATTGATGGCAGCGGCCAGCTGGGAAGGGGAGCACTCGTTGGCGTAACCGGCTTCCACTACTTTGCCGCCACCCAGATTGACCATGGTACCGACCGGGGCGCCGAAGTTGACGTTATGCCCCTTGGGCAGCACGATTTCACTCGGCACCTCATGGTGATGGGTATGCAGGTGCTCGAGGCGATAGGGATCGCCGCGCACTATCATGGCGGCGACTGACTGGGCGATGCCGGCGCTGGCGCAGGAGACCACCACCGCATCTTCCACATCCAGTAAACCAGCCAGATAGGCGCCGGTCTTGTTGACCAGATCCTTGACCTCGAAGTAGTGGCCCAGGCCAAAATTGACTGCATCGACCACCTCCTGCTCGGGGGTGGAGACGCCGAGTATGGTCATGCGCCCGGAGGCGTTGATCACCGGTTTGAGCTGATATTTCTCATAAACAGAAGGCATGGTGTGATTTCCCATAGTGAGTCAGAACCAGTTCGCCACCGACCAGGGCGGCGAGAGGCTGCAGTTGTTGGTCACCGCTGCGGGACTGGGCTTCGGTATCCATAAACAGGGTCGGGCCGCTGGCGACCTCGAACAGGGTCAGATCGGCATCGGCTCCCACCTCTAGCCGCCCCTTGCCGGAAAGGCGCAGGGCATCAGCGGCCTGATGGGTGACGCAGGCGAGCACCTGTTCCAGCGTCATGCCGATGGCGAGAAACTTCGACATCACGTGAGCCAGACTGTAGACCGGCCCCTTGATGCGGTTCTTGCAGTAGATGTCGGAGCTGATGGTGCGGGGCAGGATCCCCTGTCGGATAGCCAGCTCCGCCACCTCGAAGCTGAAGCTGGCGCCGCCGTGGCCGATGTCGAGCAAAAGGCCCCGTTTCATCGCCTCGCGCACCGCGACCCGCAGCTCGCCAGCCGGAGTCAGGATGCGGTTCGGCTTGCCGTTGAAGCAGTGGGTCAGCAGATCGCCATCCCCCAGCAGGGCGACGATCTCGTCCAGATTCGGCGGTGTGTTACCCACGTGCACCATCAGCGGCAGCTGGCCGTGAGCCTGTTGCAGGGCCTTGGCCATGCGCAGCGGTTGCAGGCCGTTCTCACCGACCACGCTACCGCTCATTCGCGCCTTGATGCCAACGATAAAGTCGGGGTGGCGGCGAATGGCTGCCGAGGCGAGATCCATATCGAGGTCCCGGCTATCCGCCAGCTCGTTCTGGCGTAGCAGACCGATGCGGGAGATGTTGAGCAGGGCATTCACCCGGGTCTTGCAGCCCGCAGCGATCTGCTGGAAGTCATCCACATCATCGGCTCCGGTGCTGCCGGCGTCGATGACGGTGGTGACGCCGGACTCTACGCCCACCTTGTCCGGCTCATCGTGATAGATGGGGGAGGCGGGGTAGCAGTGGGTGTGGCCATCGATCCAGCCAGCGCTCACATGCACCCGGCCGCCGAGATCCAGTGTCTGCTGCGCCGCTGCCGTCTCCGGCAGGGAGCCGATGGCGGCGATTTTGCCCTCCCTGATGGCAATATCGACGAGCTGGCCATCTCCCTGACGCCCGGCTCTGATGATCATGTCGTACATGCTGATAACCTCTGGCGAGCCGCCCCGCAGGGCGGCTGGTACTTACACAAGGGCGACCGGGAAGAAGGTACCCAGCAGCATGGCTCCCAGAATGGCACCGCCGGTGATGGGTTTGCCCCACACGTAGAACAGCAGTGCACCCAGCAGGGAACCGATACCGATGGGGATGGAAGCGCCCATTGCGGAGAGGATGATGAGGGGGCCGAGGAAGCGGCCAGAGCTGTTGCCAGCACCCATCATCACGTCAGCACCGTAAGTGGAGTTGCTCTGGTTGATGGTGAACTTGCGCGCCAGAATGATGACGTAGCCGATGGCCAGACCAATCCCCATGCCAGTTGCCAACGAGGCGCCGAAGTTCTCCACCGGATAGACGATGCCAGCCCCCAGCAGCAGGGCTGGCACTCCGAGGCCGACCCCGGTCTGGATGGCGCCGCCGATATCCAGGATCCCCACCAGGGATCCCTCGATGATGCGGGCGAACAGGAAGCTGGCACCGAAGGCGGCTACTGCGCCGTAGGCACCCGTGTCCATTCCGGCTTTCAGCATGGCGACGAAGGCTACCTCGTTGAAGGCCCCGACCCCGTACAGATAGAACATGTGGGTACCGGCAAAGACCCCGGCCGAGAGCAGGCCGACGAAGATGGGGAATGACCAGTCGGCATACCAGAAGTTGTTTTTCAATTTCTCATCCATGGTGTGACCCCTTATTTGCCGCTCAGCAGGTTATGGACGTTTTCCAGCCACAGGGGGACGCCCATATGGAAGGATTCAATCAGTTTCATGTCGAAGCCGCGGAAGAAGCCGCTCAGCACGAACAGTAGGACGATGGCTGCCATCATCACCTTGGTGACATGGTTCCAACCGCTCTCTTCCACACCCTTGCCGATCAGGATACCGAGCACCAGACCCGGTACCGCGTTACCCATGATGAGCTGGGCCAGACCGCCGAAGATGGTGGCCCAGAAACCGGACTTCTTGCCCGCTTCGATGGCGGCGAGCCAGAAGATCACCGGCATGACGGTGTTGACCAGCAGGTTGGCTGCCGGTACCAGCACCTTGACCGCAGTGACCTGCAATGCAGCAGGGACGGCTGCGGCCGTGCTGTTGAGGAAGGCAACCACGATGGCACCTATGATGCCGCCGGCGATGGCCATCTTTTTCGGGTCGTGCAGAGTGGTGGCTAGATCCCGATTTTTGAACAGCAGTGCCGCCGTGGCCCAGTGCGGGATGATGCGGTGATCCACATCCTGGGTGAAGGCGCCTGCCGCCACGGTCGAGGCCCAGGCGTTGAAGAAGAAGCCCAGACCAAACGAGAAGTGGGAAGCGGGATCCCCTTCGCAGGAGTTGAGTTCGCCCAGGGTGCGGAAGGCACCCATGCCCTGTACGGTCGGGGCGTGGAACATCCGCGCCGCGCCGGCCCCCACCCCGACGCCAACCAGGCCGCCAATGATGAGTGACTTGATAAAAATGATTAGAAACATCCAACGTATCCTTCTTGTGGGGTTGTGCCTGCGCAGGCATCACACCTGGGTGAATGTCACTTTGGCGACATCCAGACTGGTGACCTGAACCTTGATCTCCAGCTGGACGCGGTATTCGCGGCGCTGGCGCGGCAGGAAGAAGAACAGGAACTTCTCCACCCGGACCGACTCCTCGGCTTTGAGCACCTGTACATCGACCGGCTCAATGCGCAGCAGTACCTGCTGGTTGTCTTTGAGCAGTGTGGGTTGCACCTGGCTGAGGGCGGAGGCAAACGCCTGCTGGCGGGTCGTCCCCTTGCCGTTGACGATGACCTGGGTGGTGAAGTTCTCTTTCATCAGGCGCGTCCGTGCTTCTTGGCGAAGGCTTCGACCAGCTTCTGGCCCAGCTCTTCCTTGTCCATGAAACCGAAGCCCAGCACTACACATCCTTCGTTGATGGCGGTGACGCCCTCTTCAACAGAGCGCATGCCGTAGCGGCACTTGTAGCCGTACTTGGTCTGGGCGGTGATCGCACCGGCGCCGCCGCTGCCGCAGAAGGAGATGCCGAGATCCGCCTGCTCCTTGTTCATCACGTCGCCGAGCTTCATGTCAGCGGCCATGCCGGGGATGATGGTCACGTTGGCCCCGGCAGCTTCCGCGCCTGCGCCCACTTTCTGACCCTTGCCGAGACGGTCTCCAATCACGAGTTTGATGGCTGTCATATCGATTTCTCCTTGAGTTACGGGTTCTGCACCGAGCTGAGTTCGTTTTCTTTGGCGACTTCAAAATGGACGGACAAGAGGTGTGCCTCTTCATAAGCAAGTTGATCCAGCCAGCTGACGACCTGTTCGGCGAGACGTAGTGAGAGGGGGGAGATCTCTTCAAACAGGCTGAGGTCAACTTCTGGCAGGGGCTCGCCGCTGTGGGAGCGCCACACCATGGCTTTGACATGGGAGGCCAGCATCTGCCGTTGCACCTCGTTGGGGATGATGCCCTGTTCGGCCAGCAGTGGATAAATGCGCGCGAGGATATGATCGGTCTGGCGCAGCAACTCCGGGCTGTTCGGGGTCAGGGTCTGGTCGTGAGTCTCTGTTTGCAATGTCTGCTCTCCAAGGCTGGCAGAAGGTATGGCGTTACCCTAAGCCTGCGCGTCGATGCGGAGGAGGTAGCGTTTTTCCGATTCGAAGCGGAAATTCTTGAGGAAATGGCCCCGAAGTGATCGTTTGGATACTGAAAAGGTAAAAAGAGTGCTTATTGAAGCTGGTTTTGTGTGATCGGTAGCGCACAAATCGGGGGGCGGGGGCAGGGCAAGCGTTGCGGGAAACTGTGAGTCATCTCACGGTAAGAGACGTTGCCGAGGGGACAGATATGGAAAAGGGCGGTTTCCCGCCCTTCTCATTAAAAGGAGTGACGCTAGCTGGCCGATGCGGCGCTCGAGCTGGCCGTTCTCTGCTGATAGCGCAGGTCTTCCTCTATAGTGACCACCACTTCCAGCGGCTTGCCGGAGCGGAATACCGAGATGGTCAGCTTGGTGCCGGGGCGGCTCTCGACAATCTTGTCCATGGCGCTGCGTACGCCACTGATGGCCTCTCCGTTGATCTTGAGCAGCACATCCCCTCGCTGCAGGCCGCCTTTGGCCGCCGGTCCGTTGGGATCCAGACTCTCCACCACCAGGCCACGCAGGTCGCCGAGGTTCATCATCCGCGCGACTATGGGGTTGATCTCGACACTGGAGATCCCGAGGTAGCCGCGGATCACCCGGCCGTTGGCGATCAGCTCATCCATGATCCGTTTTGCCAGCCGGTAGGGGATGGCGAAGCTGATGCCGTAGCTCTCCTGATTGCCGTTGAGGTGATAGGTGGCGGTGTTGATACCCACCAGATCGCCACGGCCGTTGACCAGCGCGCCACCCGAGTTGCCCTCGTTGATGGCGGCATCGGTCTGTAGCAGATCCTGGCGGCCATTGCTGTCGGGTCCCATGCTGGAGAGGCCGGTACGGCCGGTCGCACTGATGATGCCCTGGGTGATGGTCTGGCCGACGTTGTAGGGGTTGCCGATGGCGAGCACCACATCCCCCACTTCTGGCAGTCGCTCCGGATCCTGCGGGATCACCGGCAGGTTGTCTGACTCGATATAGAGCACGGCGAGGTCGGTGAGCTGATCGGTGCCGACCAGCTCGGCACTGAAGACCCGACCATCCTGCAACGCGATGATGATCTGGTCGGCATCGGCGATGACGTGGTAGTTGGTCAGCACATAGCCGCGCTGATTCATGATGACGCCAGAACCCAGCCCTTGCGGGCGCAGTTCCCCCTGATTGCCCTGATTGGGGGCAAAGCTGCGGGTGTAGATGTTGACGACGGCAGGGCCTGCCCGATGGGCGGCATAGGAGAAACTCAGTTCACGGGCATTGGTGATGATGCCGGGCAGTTGGGCACCACCGCGAAAATGGGGAAACAGCAGCAACAGCAGCGCCGCGACGGTCAATCCAAAACCGACAGACTTGCCCAAGTAACTGACTAAAGGGGGGATTTTCATGTCATTCTCATCCGTACAGGCTGCGCGCAGAGAATAACACTATCGATGGATAAAAATCACCCGCGGTGAAGGCCGCGGGTGATAGAGGGGTTGGCGAACAACTTGAGCGTTAGCGGATCACCAGATAGAGCGAGGAGTCGCCGCGCTGGATGTTGAGTGCCAGCACGTCAGGCTTGTTCTTGAGCGCCTTGGTCAGCTCGCCCAGGGTGTTGATGCGCAGGCGGTTGACCCCGATGATGATGTCACCCTTCTGCAGGCCGGAAGCGGCAGCCGGAGAGCGAGGATCAATGTCGGCCACCGCAACACCGGAGACCGGGTCGGTAGTGGTGCTCAGCTTGGCCCCTTCCAGTGCCGGATGCAGCGCGCTGGCGCGTACTTCGCTGTCATCGGCCTGCTTCAGGGTCACTTTGGCAGTTTGCGACTTGCCATCGCGGATCAGCCCCAATTCGACCTGCTTGCCAGCGCCCATGGTAGCGATCTTGGCACGCAGCTCACCGAAGGAGCGAACCGGTTTGCCATCGATGCTGACGATGATATCGCCGGCCTTGATGCCCGCCTTGTCGGCCGCCGAATCAGGCATGACCTGATTGACGAAGGCACCATCCTTCTTGTTGTAACCGAAGGTTTTGGCGATGTCGGAGGTAAGCTCGGTGCCGGTAATACCCAGCTGGCCGCGACGCACTTCACCGTACTTGACGATCTGCTCGGTCAGATCCCGCACCATGTTGGAGGGGATGGCAAAGCCGATGCCAATGTTGCCGCCGTTCGGGCCCAGAATCGCGGTGTTGATACCGATCAGCTCGCCACGCAGGTTGAGCAGGGCACCGCCGGAGTTACCGGAGTTGATGGCCGCATCGGTCTGGATGAAGTTCTCCAGATTCTCGATGTTGAGGCCGCTGCGACCCAGCGCACTGACAATACCGGAGGTGACGGTCTGGCCCAGACCAAACGGGTTGCCGATGGCCAGCGCATAGTCACCTACCCGCAGCTCGTCGGAGTCGGCAAACTTGATCTGCACCAGATCCTCGGCCTTGATTTGCAGCAGGGCGATGTCGGACTGCTTGTCTTCACCGATCTTCTTGGCTGCGTACTCACGACCATCCTTCAGATTGACTTTGATCTCGTCCGCCTCGTGAACCACATGGGCGTTGGTGATCACGTAACCCTTCTTGGCATCGACGATGACACCGGAGCCGAGCGCCTGGAACGGCTGCTCGCTCACCTGTTCATCGGGCATATTGGGGCCGAAGAAGAACTTGAACTGTTCCGGCAGACGCTGACGGGTAATTTTTTTGCCAGAAACCGAGATATTGACCACCGCCGGGGTGACCTGTTCGAGAACAGGCGCCAGGCTTGGCATCTCCTGATTTGAACCTAACAGGGAAGGCAGTGCAGCCTGAGCAGGGGCCGCAGACATGGCGATACCGACACTGAGGGCTAGCACACTGAGCATGGAAAGAGGTTTACGCATATGAAAAACAGCTCCCAGAAAAAGTTGCATTGCAATCGTCAAGGTCAGACCACGGGACTGGCCAATTAGTTCCGCGAGGAACTAGTTTGGTTGCTTGAGCAGCCCGGAAGAGGCGCCAGCATAGTCGCGAGGCGGAACGCCCGGCTCTTCTGCCACATTGGCAGGGGCTTCTTCTACCAATGACTCGCGGAACAGCGGTTCCTGCGCCTTGGCCAGGAATTTGCTCTGCTCGGCCATGTGGCGATAGAGGGTCTGATACTGCTCGGCCAGTTGCTCCATCAGGGCGGCGCTGTCGGCGAAGTGGGTGTTGATCTGGCCCTGATAACTCTCGAGCTCCTTGTGGGCCTTCTTCAGTTCCTGTTCCAGACGGCCAGCATCGCGGCTACGCACCGAAAAACGGCCGAGAACGATACCGATAATCAAGGCCGCGACAGCCAGCAGGATCCCAGTTAACAGACTCATAGATGCTCCTTGTTACAGCTAAAACAGAGTGGGTTTATACGGTCGTCATAACCGCCATGCCTTGATGGCACTATACCGTGCGTCCTGAGGCCGTGATACCATTTTGTCCTCGATTCAGGGACTTGGAGAGGCGCTCAAGGATGACACCGCAGCAAAAATACCAGCAGGATCTGCTGCGCCCCGGCTTTGTGGCCGACCCCGCGCAGGGGATGGCCATTAGCAGGCTGGAGCGACTGTATCAGGATTTGCTACGGCGCCCGACTCCGACCAGATCTCGAGGGCTGCTGGGTTGGCTGCAAAAGCCCAAGCCGCCGGAGCCCGTCCTCGGTATCTATATGTGGGGCGGAGTGGGCCGAGGCAAGACCTGGCTGATGGATACTTTTTTCGACAGCCTGCCGGGGACGCGCAAGATGCGCAGCCATTTCCACCGCTTCATGCACCGCATTCACGATGAACTGCAGGGGCTGAGCGGGCAGTCCGATCCCCTCAAGCTGGTGGCCAGCAAGCTTGCCAGTGAAACAGACATCATCTGTTTCGACGAATTTTTTGTCTCCGACATCACCGATGCCATGTTGCTGGGAACGCTGTTTCAGGAGCTGTTTGGTCACGGTGTCGTGCTGGTCGCCACTTCAAATATTCCGCCGCATGATCTTTATCGCAACGGGTTGCAGCGAGCCCGTTTTCTGCCTGCTATCGAGCTGATCGAGCGCCATTGCGAGGTACTTAACGTGGATGGTGGTATCGACTATCGCCTGCGTACGCTGGAACAAGCCGAGATTTATCACTGCCCGCTGGATTTGCAGGCAAAAGCCAATCTTGACCACTATTTTCAGCAATTAACCGGCGGACACACGGCTTGCGAGGGGACGTTCGAGGTCAATCATCGTCAGCTGAGGTCGCTCGGGATGGGGGAAGGGGTGCTCTATATGGAGTTTGAGCAACTTTGCTGTACTCCCCGCTCCCAGAACGACTATATCGAGCTGGCCAGGCTGTTCCATACCGTTCTGCTGGCCAATGTGCAGCCAATGGGCACAGGCATGGATGACGCGGCTCGCCGCTTCATTGCCATGGTCGATGAGTTCTACGAACGGCACGTCAAACTCATCATGTCGGCGGCGGTTCCCATGACAGAACTCTACGGCGAAGGGCTGCTGAATTTCGAATTCCAACGCTGTCTTTCACGGCTTCAGGAAATGCAATCGCACGAATACCTTGCCAGAGTGCACCTTCCTTAGTCACAATACCGCGCCTGCCAGTCGGATGGGCATCTGCGGCAGGTAGGGCCGGGCGACATTTGCTGGTTTCATGGCAGTGAAATTAGCAGGTGATATTTAAGGCAACTTCACTTATAATCGCCCGGCCCACGTTACAGCTGTCGATAAGACAGCAACACTTTAAGCTTTACTTGTATTCGAAGGGGTACAGGTAGGCCATCGTTTGTTGTTTGTGGGAGAGCCCCCATAAGCAATTGGGTCTGTAACAGGTAATTGGGTTTAACTTAATGAAAACTTTCGTTGCCAAGCCAGAAACCGTAAAACGTGACTGGTACATTGTGGACGCAGAAGGTAAAACTCTGGGTCGTATCGCAACCGAGATCGCTGCTCGTCTGCGTGGTAAGCACAAAGCTGAGTACACTCCGCACGTTGACACCGGTGATTACATCATCGTTGTAAACGCTGAGAAGGTACACGTAACCGGTAAGAAATTTACCGACAAAATGTACCACGCTCACTCCGGTTTCCCGGGTGGTATCAAGTCAATCAGCTTCGACAAGCTGATTCAGCGTAAACCGGAAATGGTAATCGAAGCAGCCGTCAAAGGCATGCTGCCGAAAGGTCCTCTGGGCCGTGCCATGTTCCGTAAACTGAAAGTTTACGCAGGCGCCGAGCATGCTCATGCTGCTCAGCAACCTCAAGTACTGGATATCTAATCGGGAACTGGCAACATGGCAGAAAATCAATACTACGGTACCGGCCGTCGCAAAAGCTCCACTGCTCGCGTATTTATCAAAGCGGGTAGCGGCAAGATCGTAATCAACCAGCGCTCCCTGGAGCAGTACTTCGGCCGTCCGACTGCCCGCATGGTAGTTCGTCAGCCGCTGGAACTGGTTGAGATGACCGAGAAACTGGACCTGTACATCACCGTTAACGGTGGTGGCATCTCCGGTCAAGCTGGTGCGATCCGCCACGGTATCACTCGTGCTCTGATGCAGTACGACGAAACCCTGCGTTCCGAACTGCGTAAAGCTGGCTTTGTTACTCGTGATGCCCGTAAGGTTGAGCGTAAGAAAGTTGGTCTGCACAAAGCTCGTAAGCGTCCGCAGTACTCCAAGCGTTAATTCGCTTTTGGTACTCACTCTTTCGAGTGTCAAAAAAGCCTGGCGGTTGCCAGGCTTTTTTTATTGGTAATATTACCGACATCAATGCTAACCACGCGTCACAAAAGACAAAAAATTGTTTCTTTATTGTTTTCATTGCTCACCGCTCTTTCTTGTCAAGTTGTTATCTTTTCTTTAAAATTTCCCCTGTTTTCTGTGGCAATTGTAAATCCAGCTTCCGCCGCTGTTGTCACGGGAAAAATGGGGAACAGGGACACTATAAGAATGTGCGGAGTCCACATGGGAGAGTTTTTGGATGAGCAATGCGCCAGTTGATACCGGTCGCCGCAGATTTCTTACCTGGTCAACGGTTGCCGTTGGTGGGGTAGGAGCTGCGTTTACCGCAGTGCCGTTTATAAAGTCATGGAATCCGAGCGCCAAGGCCAAAGCAGCCGGTGCGCCGGTTGAAGTCGATATCAGCAAGTTGGAACCGGGTCAGCTCATCCGTGTCGAGTGGCGAGGCAAGCCTGTCTGGGTGGTGAAACGCACCAAACAGACGCTGGATGCCTTGGCCGCACATGATGACAAGCTGCGGGATCCCTCATCTGAAGAGCCGCAGCAGCCTGACTATGCCCATAACGGGTACAGATCGATCAAGCCCGAAATTTTTGTCGCGGTCGGTATTTGCACCCACTTGGGGTGTTCACCTTCCTATCTGCCTGACAGCTTTGGCGAGCAGGTGCAGGGCGTTACGTCCGGCTTCTTCTGCCCGTGTCATGGCTCCAAGTTCGACATGGCCGGCCGTGTGTTCCAGGGGGTGCCTGCACCGCTGAACCTGGTCATTCCGCCCTATCAATTCATTAATGACACCACCATCCAGGTCGGTGCCGATGGCAAGGAGGCCTGACCATGTTGAGTAAACTGATGGGCTGGATCGATTATCGATTCCCGCTCACGGCCATGTACAACGACCACATGGCCAAGTATCCGGCACCGAAGAACCTGAACTTCTGGTACTTCTTCGGCTCGCTGGCCATGCTGGTGCTGGTCAATCAGATCATCACCGGTATCTGGCTGACCATGAACTACAACCCCTCCGCGGAAGGTGCGTTTGCCTCCGTGGAGTACATCATGCGCGATGTGGAGTACGGCTGGTTGCTGCGTTACATGCACTCAACCGGTGCGTCTGCATTCTTCATCGTGGTCTACATGCACATGTTCCGTGGCATGATCTATGGCTCTTATCAGAAGCCTCGTGAACTGCTATGGATCTTCGGCATGCTGATCTTCCTGGTGCTGATGGCGGAAGCCTTTATGGGCTACTTGTTGCCCTGGGGCCAGATGTCATTCTGGGGTGCCCAGGTCATCATCTCGCTGTTTGGCGCCATTCCGGTCATCGGTGACGATCTGACCCTGTGGATCCGCGGTGACTACGTGATCTCCGGTGCGACCCTTAACCGCTTCTTTGCGCTGCACGTCATCGCGTTGCCGCTGGTGCTGGTGATGCTGGTTGCCATGCACATTCTGGCGCTGCACGAAGTAGGCTCCAACAACCCGGACGGTATTGACATCAAGAAGCACAAGGACGAAAACGGCTGGCCGCTGGATGCGGTGGCGTTCCACCCTTACTTCACCGTCAAGGATATGATCGGTGTGGCAGGCTTCCTGTTCTTCTTCTGCGCCATCATCTTCTTCAAACCGGATATGTGGGGTTACTTCCTCGAGAAGCCGAACTTTGAAGTGGCCAACGGTCTGAAAACTCCGGAGCACATTGCGCCTGTGTGGTACTTCACGCCGTTTTACGCCATTTTGCGGGCGGTGCCGGACAAGCTGCTTGGCGTCATCATGATGGGTCTCTCCATCGTGGTGCTGTTCCTGCTGCCGTGGCTGGATCGCTGCAAGGTGCGCTCGGTGCGTTATCGCAGCATGCTGCACAAGCTGAACATTGCCCAGTTTGTGGTCTGCTTTATCATCCTGGGGGTGTTGGGGGTGCTGCCATCGACGCCGACGTTGACGCTGGTTGCCCAGATCTGTTCACTGGGATATTTCGGGTTCTTCGTCCTGCTGTTCTTCTATAGCAAGAATGAAAGCACCAAGCCGCTGCCGGAGAGGGTGACATTTAAATGAAAAGAATAATATTTGCAGTGCTGACCCTGCTGCCATCTCTGGTATTTGCAAGTGGCGGAGCTGTTCATCTGGACAAAGCCAATTACGATCTGAGTGACAAGGCATCGCTGCAACGTGGCGCGGCCACCTTCATGAACTATTGCGCCGGATGCCACTCTACCCAGTATCAGCGTTATAACCGGGTCGCAGAAGATCTCGGGATCCCCGAAGATTTGATGAAAGAGAACCTGATTTTCACCGGCGCAAAGGTCGGTGACCTGATGAAGAGCGCCATGTCAGAGAAGGATGCCGCCAAGTGGTTTGGTGCGCCGCCCCCCGATCTGACTCTGGTTGCCCGGGTGCGCGGTGCAGACTGGATCTACACCTATCTGCGTTCCTTCTACGTGGATGAGACCCGTCCGTTCGGGGTGAACAACGCCGTGTTCCCGTCCGTGGGCATGCCCCATGTGCTGGAGCCGTTGCAGGGAACCCCCCGTGCAGAGTTCGCTACTCACACGGTCGACGGAGTGGAAACCCAGCAGGTTGTCAGCATCAAATCTGACGGTAATGGTGAAATGGATGACGAAGAGTATGATCAGACGGTACTGGATCTGGTAAACTTCTTGGTCTACTCGGCTGAACCGGTACAACAGGAGCGTGAACGCATGGGCTTCTGGGTGCTTGGATTCATCGTGATCTTCTTCATCTTCACTGTGCTGTTGAAGAAGGAATTCTGGCGCGACGTTCACTAAGCGACCAGATACGGGTAATATAATGCACGGCAATGAAGACCAAGATGCTTCATTGCCGTTTCTGCTTTTTAATGACGGGAGGGTTCAATGGCTGTAGCTGCCAATAAGCGTTCGGTAATGACGCTGTTTTCCGGTGCCAACGATATGTTCAGCCATCAGGTGCGTATTGTCCTGGCGGAGAAGGGTGTTAGCGTGGATATCTGCCAGGTTGATCCAGCCAATCTGCCGGATGAGCTGGCCGAGCTGAACCCGTACAACTCTGTACCGACCCTGGTTGATCGTGAGCTGGCACTCTACACCTCGCGCATCATCATGGAGTATCTGGACGAGCGCTTCCCGCATCCGCCCCTGATGCCTGTTTACCCGGTTGCCCGTGGTAACAGCCGTCTGATGATGCACCGCATCGAACTGGACTGGTACTCATTGGCCGACAAGATCATGGCCGGTACCGATGCTGAAGCGGCACGCAACGAACTGCGTGACAACCTGCTGGCCATCGCGCCGATCTTCGGTGAAATGCCCTATTTCATGAGCGAAGAGTTCGGTCTGGTGGATTGCTACATGGCACCGCTGCTGTGGCGTCTGCCGAGTCTTGGTATCGACCTGACCGGTCGTGGCGCCAAAGAGCTGAAGGCCTACATGGTTCGTTTGTTCGAGCGTGAGTCCTTCCAGGCTTCCCTGACCGAAGCCGAACGCGAGATCCGTGCTGGCGTATGAGCATGGAACCGACAATGACACCGAGCCGCCCGTACTTGTTACGGGCGTTCTTTGACTGGTTGCTGGACAACGATCTGACCCCTCATCTGGTGGTCAACGTCAACATTCCCCATGTGATGGTGCCGATGCAGTTTGCTCAGGACGGGCAAATTGTATTGAATATCGCACCCCGAGCCGTGATGCAATTTCACATGGATAACGAGGCTATCAGCTTCAGTGCCCGCTTTGGCGGCGTCTCCCAGCAGGTTTACATCCCGATGGCGGCAGTGCTGGCTATCCATGCCCGGGAGAACGGCGTGGGCACCATGTTCCCGCCCGAGCCGGGTTACGATATCTGGCTGGAGCAGGCTGAAGCGCCGGTGGAGCCTGAGCCGGAACCGCCGCGTCCAAGCGGTCGTCCGACCCTGAAGGTGATCAAATAAAAAACGCAGCCGATTGGCTGCGTTTTTTTATGTGCGTTCGAGCTTAGTTCTGGGCGAACTCGAAGGCCTTGATCACGCGCTTCACGCCGGTGACATGGCGGGCGATGTTGACTGCCTGCTCTCCCTCTTGGCGAGTCACCAGACCAATCAGGAACACCTCGCCGTTCTCGGTGACCACCTTGACCTTGGTGCTGTCGAAGTTCTTGGTGCCGAACATATCGGCTTTCACCTTGGAGGTGATCCAGGAGTCATTGCTGCGGGTGGTGAAACTGGCAGGTTGGCCGATGCGCAATTCGTTGTAGACGTGGCGAACCCCTTCGATGCGACTGACAATTTTGCCCGCCTCAATCTTGTAAACGTCAGAAGGTGTCTGGCCGACCAGCAGGACGCGGCCATTGTTGCTGTAGACGCTGATCTTGCTGGCTGCGCTGAGCGGTTTGTTGTCGGCCAGCAGATTGGCCGCTTTCAGCTCGATGGTCTGGTCATCCCACTGCGCGCCCAGGGTTCGGCGATCGCCAGAGGCCTTGGCAGTCCCTGCGGCGCCGCCAACAACCAGGGCTGCGCAGCCTTGCAGCAGCAGGGTGCTAACCAGCAGACCGAGCAGGATAGTGTGCTTTTTCATGGTTTCAATCTTCCTGTTGCGGGAAAAGTGTCTGGTCGATGAGATCACACAGGCAGTGCAGGGTCAACAGGTTCACTTCCAGAATGCGAGGGCGACGGGCGGAGGGAACACGGATCTCCACATCGTTCGGGCCGAGCAGACCAGCCATTTCGCCACCGTCCCCCCCGCTCAGCACCACTATGGTCATGTCACGGGAGAGGGCAGCCTCGGCGGCCTTGATCAGGCTGCGGCTGTGGCCGGAGGTGGTGATGACCACCAGAATGTCGCCAGGCTGGCCCAGCGCGCGGATCTGCTTGGCGTAGACCTCTTCAAAACCGTGGTCGGTGGCGATGGCGCTGATGGTTGCCATGTCCGGGGTCAGGGCCATGCCGGGCAGGGAGGGGCGCTGTGTCTCGTAGCAGTTGACCAGTTCGGAGATGAACAGTTGCGCCAGTGCGGCAGAAGGACCGTTACCGCATGCCAGCACCTTGTGGCCATTGAGCAGGCAGATGGTGATCATCTGGGCTGCAGTATGGATGGCATCCGGCAGCGCCTCGGCGGCGGCTATCTTGGTCTGGATGCTTTCGGTGTAGTTCTCTTTGATGCGGTCAGTCATAGGGTCCTCTTAAAATGCGTTCTGGATCCAGGCTGGCTGGTCGCCCTCGAACGCAATCACATCGAATCGGCAGGCCTGATTGGCCTCGTTGATGGCATGTTGCTTCAAATAGTGGCGCGCTGCCAGCATGATCTTGTGCTGTTTGCTGCGGGTGACCGAGCTGGCGGCCCCGCCATGGCTGCCGGTGGCCCGGTAGCGCACCTCAACAAACACCAGGGTCTGGCCCTGGTGCATGATGAGATCTATTTCACCGCCACGACAGCGGTAGTTGCGAGCTACCGGTTGCAGGCCCTGAGCCTGCAACCAGCGTTCAGCGACTTGTTCAAAGTGCTGTCCCTTGCTCGTTGGTGAGGGGAACAGGCTCGGCAACTGCTGGCGCATCCGTTTCCATAGTTCCTTCATTGGAGGGCTCCTCCAGCTGCTGAACGGCGTTCTCGTCGACCAGTTTGCCGTTCTGGTAAGTACCCCAGCTCAGCATCCGCACGATATTACCCTGGGCATCCACGCTCAGCTGACCGCTCATGCCGGCCTGCTGCATGCCACCCACCTTGCGCATCTGCTGCAGGTTCTCAGCCAGGCTGACGGCATCGTAGCCCATGGCAAACAGGCGCAGCAGGTCACCCTGGGTCTGCGGCCAGAGCAGGGCGATCTGCTCGCGCTGTTTCTCGTAGCCGCCCAGTAGCAGCGGCATATCGGCGATATGCATGCCGTTGAGCTCTGAGGCGACCTCGGTGGCGGCGCTGTCGTAACCACGGGAGCTGGTGTAGATGGGCAGGCTGCCCATCGGATTGACCGATACATCCACGTAGGGCTTGATCATCCGGGTTTCCAGGCTGTTGGCCACCACATAAACGGCATCGATGCTGCGCGGTGCGGCATCAGAGAGTTGCACCACTTCACCAGCTCGGGCGGTAGAGCGGCCGCTCAGGGCATTCTTGACCATCCCCTGCACTTCGTTACGGGCACCGAAGGTGGCCACGACCGGCTTATCCTGGCTCAGGGTGGCCCAGCTCTGCTCGAACGCCTTGATACTGCTGTAACCGATCCGCCCCTGAGCGGCGATCAGCAGCGGTTTGCGGTAGCCCTGGGTGTAGAGGTACTGGGCTGCCTGCGCGGCATCTGCGGCGGCAGAGAGGGAGAAGTAGTAGGTGGTGTCGTTGACGACCGGCTTGTCCAGCTCGTTGAGTGCCAGCACTGGTACGGTCGGATTGGCCTTGAGCAGCTCCTCGACTCGGTCTTTCAGCAGCGGGCCGATGATCATGTCTGCCCCTTCCTGAATCGCCTGCTTGTAAAGGTCGCCGGTCGACTTGCTCTGGGTGTCGTAAAAGTTCAGGGTGAATTGCCCCTGATTTTCCTTATAAGACATCAGCATACCGTTACGGATGGCGGCGCCCTGCGGCTCCAGATTGCCGGAGAGGGGCAGCAGCACGGCGATCTGTTGCACCGAGGTGCTGGCAGTGGCCGCCAGATCGCCCAATCCTGCCGGCATATCCTTCTGGGCTGGATGGTTGGGGAAGTCGCGCTTCCAGCCTGCCAGTTGGCGGGCCAGCAGGTTCGGCTGTGCGCCAAACTCGTTGACCAGTGCCGCCAGTCGCAACCAGCCGGTGGTCACATCAGGGGCCGGAGCCTCTTCCAGCGCTTGCAGGGTGGAGGGAGTCATGCTTTTGAGCAACGACCAGATTTGCTGATGGTTGGTCGGCTGCTCGCTCTGATTGAGGTAGGGCTCCAGTGCAATCAACGACTTGGCGGCACCAAACTTGTTATTGATGTCGAGCTGCAGCACCACGCGCTGGCGATACCAATCCTTCTGGGTATCGGCATCCAGCACCACCTCGGGTTTGCCTTCCAGCAGGATCAGCGCCTGATTGGCGTGGCCTTGCGCCAGCAACAGATGGGCTTGCAGCAGTTGCAACTGCGCCTTCTGAACGGGATCCTTGGCCTGCTTCTGCAATTGCTGGAACAGTGCCGAGGCCGGTTTGGCCTGGCCCAGCGCCAGATAGCTGCGTGCCGCCAGCATCTGCCAGGTAAAGGCCTCGGCCGGCTTGGCCGGGTCCACCTGCTCAAGATACCACTGGGCATTCTTGGTCAGATTGGAGAACGCAGAGGGCATGCCTGACTGCCCTGACGGTTGATTGGGCTCCGACGCACAGGCGGCGAGCAGTACTGCCGCGAGTATGATGCCGAAGAGTCGTGATACACTTAGCTGCTTTGTAACCCGGTTCAAGTTCATTCCCCGACCAGTGTTGAAGTTCCCCATAGTGTAAACGGGCCAATATGGCGACACAATTGTCGGGGCACTCGGAGATCCCATGAGTGACATCCCAACCCTGTATATAGTCCCCACTCCGATCGGCAATCTGGCGGACATCACCCAGCGTGCATTGGACATTTTACGCAGTGTCGATCTGGTGGCAGCCGAAGATACCCGTCATACCGGTATCCTGCTCAGCCACTACCAAATCTCGGTGCCGACCTTCGCCCTGCACGATCACAACGAGCAGCAGAAGGCCGATGTACTGATCGGCCGGATCAAAGAGGGCAAGAGTGTTGCGCTGGTCTCCGATGCCGGCACTCCGCTCATCAGCGACCCCGGTTATCACTTGGTCACCCGCTGTCGTGAAGCCGGGGTCAAAGTGGTGCCGTTGCCCGGCCCCTGTGCCGCCATCACCGCCCTGAGCGCGGCCGGTCTGCCCACTGATCGATTTGCCTTTGAAGGCTTCCTGCCCGCCAAGAGCAAGGGTCGCGATGATCGTCTGCAAGCCGTTATCGAAGACACCCGCTCTCTGGTGTTCTACGAATCCCCGCGTCGTGTGCAGGATACAGTGGAAGCGATTGCTCGCATTCTCGGCGAGCGTCAGGTGGTGGTGTGCCGCGAGCTGACCAAGACCTTCGAGTCGATCCACGGTCTGCCAGCCTCTGAAATGCTGGCCTGGCTTGGTGAGGATGAGAACCGCTGCCGCGGCGAGATCGTGCTGGTCGTGGCTGGTGCCTCCAAAGATGAAGAGGATCTGCCAGCCGAGGCGATCCGTACTCTGGGTCTGCTGGTAACCGAGCTGCCACTGAAAAAAGCGGCTGCCCTGACCGCCGGGATCCACGGCGTGAAGAAGAATGCTCTCTATAAATATGGTCTCGAGCACTATTGAGTCGGTGGAATGGGCCGCCAGATTATTTTATGACCAGTACGCTCCTCTATATCTGTGAGCATTCACCCTGTAAACGGGGACCAAAGCGCGATAAATGGCTGTAAACGGGAATTGCCGGTTTACCCCGTGCGTATCGCAAGGCTATAATCCGCGCCTCGGAGTTGGCTGGGCAATCGCTGCTTCGTCGTTGTGTCCCTCGGGACAGACGGGCGGAGGGGAGGAAAGTCCGGGCTTCACAGGGCAGGGTGCCAGGTAACGCCTGGGGGGCGCGAGCCTACGACCAGTGCAACAGAGAGCAGACCGCCGATGGCCCGCAAGGGATCAGGTAAGGGTGAAAGGGTGCGGTAAGAGCGCACCGCGCGACTGGCAACAGTTCGTGGCACGGTAAACTCCACCCGAAGCAAGACCAAATAGGCCCCTATTGGCGCGGCCCGCGTTGGGGGCGGGTAGGTTGCTTGAGCCAGCGAGCGATTGCTGGCCTAGAGGAATGATTGCTACCCGGGGCAACCCGGTACAGAACCCGGCTTACAGGCCGACTCCGACCTCATTCCGCGTGAACCGTCACGCTAAAATCCCGGTGCCTAACGGCACCGGGATTTTTATTATTCACGCCGAGATGCACTGCATGGCGGCTTTCTGGAATTTGTAATAAAGTTCTCACCCTTTTTGGTCGATATACGTCGGCTGGACTGTCTGTATCTATCACACTGCTGGCCTGATGAGCGACCCTGTGGCAGTAAGGCGAGATGAAATGGTTAAGGTGGATTATTAATGTCATCAAGCAGCGCAATGCTCACACCTTCCCGGCTGCTTAGCGCAGAACGGGGCAGAACCCTGCCTCATTATGATCTGTTGGGTGTCGAGCGGTTAAACCACGCCCGTTTAAAGCAGGTCAATGGCCAGTTGAGCACATTTTCCCTGCAAGCTGCGAGTTGTATGGCCCAGCTGTTCAATAGTGCGGAGTGCGAACTGAATTATGGCGAGTTCGCCTTTTCCGGTCCTGCAGAGATAGATGACGCTCATATCTGGGTCGAAGCGAGAAGTCCGCTTGAACCACAGCGCGCCGTCTATTTCTCGATCGCACCTCTGGTCATCTATCGTCTTGCAGTCCTCTTTTTCGGCGGCACCTTGCAGCAAAACGAGGAGCATGTTCAGTCTGGCAAAGGGCTGACCGATACCGAACAGCGGCTGTTATTGCGGCTTTGCCAGTATCAGGTTGATATCTGGTGTGCTTGTCTGGGGTTAGGGGATCTGAAGTGGCAGTTGCATGTCGTGCCGCGGGATTCCATCGCCCACCGTCAGCTCTGGACCACGCAGGCAACCCTGCAGGCAGGTAATTGCACTCATCACTGGCAGATGTGGCTGCTTCCCCCCGAGGAGTCTATTTCTCAGGTCAGTCATTCATTGCCGCAAGGTCAGCTGGAACAGGCTCTGACTCATGTCCCGGTTCGTCTGCGGGTGGTGATGGGCCAGTTGTCCATGACGCTGGCGGATCTCGAGTGTCTCAAGGTGGGTGATGTGCTGTCACTGGACTTGCCTGAAGTTGTGCCAGCACTGATTGGCAGCCGTCCCTGCTTCAGTGGACGAATCGCAGAACACAAAGGCAGCCTGGTCTATCAGGTTGCGACGGTTGTAGAGGAGTAAATTGAATCATGAGCGAGCACAATATGAATGATCCGCTGGATCTGGATGGACTGGATCAACTGTTTGGTGACGACATCAGCATGCCTAGCGCTGCAGACTACTTGGCCCCCACCAGTAGCAGCAAACAGCGGGATCTCTCCTTCTTTCGCCAGATCCCGGTCAAGGTGACGCTGGAAGTGGCCAGTACCGAAGTGCCGCTCGGCGATTTGATGCGCGTCGAGGAGGGGGCTGTCATTGAGCTGGACAAGCTGGCGGGCGAACCGCTGGATGTGCGGGTGAATGGCCGTCTGCTTGCCAAGGGCGAAGTCGTCGTCGTGAATGGCAAATATGGTCTGCGCCTGGTCGATGTCATCGATACCAACCTGCTGGGTGGCATGGACGACTGATGCGCTATCTGCTGCTGACACTGCTGTTATTTTCGCTGCCCGGCTGGGGCGCGGACATGACCCTGTTCTCGGTATCGCCAGGCGCTTCAGGGGGCGAGGACTACAACATCAAGTTGCAGATCCTCTTCTTCATGACCCTGTTGGGTCTGCTCCCGACCTTGTTACTGATGATGACCAGTTTTACCCGGATCATCATCGTACTGGCCATATTGAGACAGGCACTTGGCTTGCAGCAGAGCCCTCCCAACCGGGTGCTGATCGGCATCAGCCTCATCCTGACTGTGGTGATTATGCGTCCGGTCTGGACGGACATGTATCAGAATGCATTTGTCCCTTATGACCAGAATGAAATAACCCTGTCAGAGGGGATCGCCAAGGCAGAAAAACCCCTGCGTAAATTCATGCTGGCCCAGACCCGTGAACCGGATCTGGAGCAGATGCTGCGTATCTCTGGCGAACCAACTACGGTCGCCAAAGAGGATGTGCCTTTCGGGGTGCTGTTGCCAGCGTTTGTATTGAGTGAGTTGAATACCGCATTTCAGATTGGCTTTATGCTGTTTATCCCCTTTCTGGTGATCGATTTGGTGGTCGCCAGCGTCTTGATGGCGATGGGGATGATGATGCTCTCACCGCTGATCATCTCGTTACCCTTCAAACTGATGGTGTTTGTGCTGGTCGATGGCTGGTCGATGACCGTCGGCACTTTGGCTGCCAGCTTTGGTGGGGGAGGCTGATATGACCCCTGAGCAGAGCGTTGCCCTGGTTGGTGGCGCGGTCAATCTGGTGGTGACCATGGTCTCGGTGCTGATTGTACCGGGCCTGATCGTAGGTTTGGTGGTCAGTATTTTTCAGGCGGCCACCCAGATCCAGGAGCAGACGCTCAGTTTTCTTCCCCGTTTTATCGTGACTCTGATGACCCTTATCTTTACGGGTAACTGGCTGTTGTCGCAGATCACCACTTTGTTCCAGGATCTTTTTCTTAAAATTCCCGGGTTTATCGGATGAATTCGCTGCTGTCCCTCAGTGCTGCTGACCTGACCGCATGGTTGGGACAGTGGTGGTGGCCGTTTATCCGGATCGGTATGGCATTCTGGGTGATGCCGGTCTTTGGGGATACCCGGGTGCCTGCGCAAGTTCGCCTGATGCTGGCGTTTATTATCAGCCTGCTGCTCGCCCCCATGATGAAGGATATGCCGGTTGTCGATCCTTTTAGTGCCGGTGCGCTGGTCCTGGCGGTGGAGCAGCTGCTGTTTGGTTTGCTGTTTGGTCTGTGTGTCCAGTTGCTCTATATGGTGATGACCACTGCGGGGCAGATCCTCTCCATGCAGATGGGGCTCGCGATGGCGGTGATGAATGATCCGGTCAACGGGGATTCTGCCCCCATCATCAGTCAGGTCATGATGGTGTTTTGCGCCTTGCTCTTTCTGGGGCTGAATGGCCACCTGGTGGTACTGGATATTCTGGTGCAGAGTCTGCGTAGCTGGCCGCCGGGTTCATCTCTGGATCTGATCGATATGAAAGGTGTGATCGGGTTGTTTGGCTGGTCTATCGGTGCCGCCCTGTTGCTGACGTTGCCTGCCGTTGTCGCCATGTTGATGGTTAACCTGACCTTCGGGGTGATGAACCGGACCGCCCCTTCGCTCAATATCTTCTCCCTCGGTTTTCCCATGACCCTGTTGCTCGGGTTGCTCACCATGGCGCTCTCCATCAGTGGTGTGCCCTCCCGTTATCTGGATTTGGTGACCCATGTGCTTGAACAGCTGCGAGGCTTGACCCCGGCATGAGTCAGAACAGCGCACAGGACAAAACCGAAGAGGCCTCCAGCCAGAAACGCCAGAAAGCGAGAGATGAGGGGCAGATCGCCCGCTCAAAAGAGCTCAGTTCTGCCGGTTTGCTGCTGCTTGGCGGGTTGGTGATGCAGTGGATGGTGCCGGGGTTTGGTCAGTTCTTTGCCGAGTTGATGAAGCGTCCGCAGCGTTTTGACTGGCAAGGTGCCCGTGACCCGCAGATGATGATCCATTGGTTGGGTGAAGCGCTCATAAACATGCTGTGGGTGCTGCTGCCCCTGTTTGGTTTTCTGGCTCTGATGCTGGTGTTGCTCAGCATAGTGCCGGGCGGTATGGCGTTGACCTGGAAAAAGCTGCTACCCAGTGGCGAGAAGATGAACCCTTTGAAGGGGCTGGGGCGGATGTTCTCCAAGAACAGCCTGATGGAGTTGCTGAAGTCACTGCTCAAGGTGACGCTGATCGGTGGCACATTGGCGTTGATGTTAAATCATCAATGGCCTTCCTTGTTGATGATGAACCGGATGCCCCCTCAGGCGGCCCTCGAGCAGGCGCTACGGATCCTCTCCCAAGCATTTATTCTGCTAGGGAGCGTACAGATGCTGATTGCCGTGCTGGATGTGCCCTATCAGCGTTGGTCGCTTAACAAGCAGCTCAGGATGACCAAACAAGAGGTCAAGGATGAGCACAAGAACAGCGAAGGGCGTCCCGAGATCAAGGCCAAAATCCGCCAGGTGCAGGGAATGCTTGCTCGTGCGCGTATCGAGCAGCGGGTACCGCAGGCAGATGTGATTATCGTTAACCCGACCCATTATGCGGTGGCCATAAAATATGATGCGACTCGTGCCAATGCCCCTTTCGTGATTGCCAAAGGGGTTGACAGCATGGCCGAGCGGATCCGTCAGGTCGCCAAACAGCATGACAAAATGGTGATGAGCTTGCCCGAGTTGACGCGAGCCATCTATCACTCGACCAAGGTGGATCAGGAAGTCCCCGCAGGGCTGTACACGGCAGTTGCCTATGTATTGAACCATGTATTGCAGTTAAGGGCGTATGAGGCAGGCAAGGGGAGGAAACCGACCCCTCTTGCCCCGTTATATGTACCGCCCGAGTTACGTCAACCTGAGAGGTAAGTTGTGAACTGGCGTGTATTCACCCAATCCTATACCGCAATTCCGCTAATGTTATTGGCCATTCTGGCCATGATGATCCTGCCTCTGCCCGGTTGGCTGCTGGATGCGCTCTTTACCTTCAACATCGTGTTGGCGGTTCTGGTGTTGCTGGTATCCGTCTCGGCCCGCAGACCACTCGATTTCTCGGTATTCCCAACCGTGTTGCTGGTGGCCACCTTGATGCGACTGTCGCTGAACGTGGCCTCTACCCGGGTGGTGTTGCTGCACGGTCACGAAGGGCATGAAGCAGCCGGTAAGGTCATCCAGGCATTCGGTGAAGTCGTGATCGGTGGCAACTATGTCGTCGGTCTGGTGGTCTTCGTGATCCTGATGATCATCAACTTTGTGGTGATCACCAAGGGTGGTGAGCGGATTTCGGAAGTATCCGCCCGCTTCACTCTGGATGCTATGCCCGGAAAGCAGATGGCCATCGATGCCGACTTGAATGCCGGCACCATGGATCAGCATCAGGCCAGGGCTCGCCGTGAGGAGATCGCACGAGAAGCTGACTTCTATGGTGCAATGGATGGTGCTTCCAAGTTCGTTCGTGGTGACGCGATAGCTGGCATGTTGGTGCTGATCATCAACCTGGTGGGTGGGTTGGCCATCGGTATCTTCCAGCATGCCTTGCCCGTCGCGGAGGCCTTCCAGCGCTATGCACTGCTGACCATTGGTGATGGTCTGGTTGCCCAGATCCCGTCCCTGCTGATGTCGACTGCTGCGGCTATTATCGTGACCCGGGTCAGTGATGAGGGGGAGATGGCTGATCAGGTAGGTCAGCAGATCCTGGCATCGCCTCGCGTTATCTATACCTCTGCAACCATCATGCTGATCCTGGGTCTGGTGCCCGGGATGCCGATGCTCGCATTCCTCAGTTTCGCAGCTGTACTGGCCTGGACTGGCTGGAGTGTCAGCAAACGAGCCGTCAATGTGCCGGATCTGGATGCAGCGCAAGAGTTGACTCGTCAAATGATTCAGCCTGAACAGCAGGCACTGGAGTGGCAGGATTTGCCACCAGTCGATACGGTCGCCATCGAGCTTGGTTATCGTCTGGTGCCTTTGGCTGAAACGGATAAAGGGGCTGAACTGCTTGCCCGAGTGCGCGGGATACGCAAAACCCTATCCGAACAATATGGTTTTCTGCTCCCCGAGATTCGGGTGCGCGACAATCTGCAGTTGCAGCCGGATCAGTACCGGATCAAGTTGTCCGGTGTCGCGTTGGCGATGGGGAATGTGGATTGTCAGCGCTTGATGGCTATCAGCAGTGGTGAGACCTATGGCGCTTTAGATGGCGAGTTGACCCAGGACCCGGCCTACGGCATGAGTGCGGTCTGGATTTCCCCGGAGCAAAAGGCCAAGGCCCTTAATCTTGGTTACTCGGTGGTAGATTCGGCCACTGTGATTGCCACTCACGCCAGCAAGCTGTTGCGTGAACAGCTTGATGCGCTGTTTGGTCACGATGAAGTTGGCAAACTGGGCCAATATCTCGCCAGTCAGTCCCCCCGGTTGGCTGAAGAGCTGAATCTGGCACTGACCCAGATGCAGCAATTGAGAGTGTTTCGTCAATTGCTAAAGGAGCAGGTCAGTCTTACCGATATACGAACCGTTGCCACGACGCTGCTGGATGCGAGCGAGCTGACCAAAGACCCTGTCTTGCTGGCATCCGATGTGCGCTGTGCCTTGAAGCGCCAGATTGTTCGGCAGGCCATTGGCAATCGCGATGTGCTGGCTACGTTTACGCTGGATGATCGCCTTGAGCAGACATTGCTGGCCGCAATGAATCAGTCACAACAGCAGGGCAAAATCCAGCTGGACAGCTTCCCGGTTGATCCACAACTGCTGGCCCAATTGCAGCAAAATATGCCGTTGGTGAAGGAGCAGTTGCAGCAGTTGGGACATGCCCCTGTGTTGGTTGTTATGCCGCAACTGAGACCATTAATAGCCCGTTATGCCCGATCATTTTCAAAGGGACTCAAAGTGCTTTCCTACAATGAGATACCTGAAGAGCTACGGGTGGAGGTAATTGGTACACTTGGTTAATTACTGTTGGATAAATATCCTGAAGGGAAGTGTTTTTTCCGCCCCAGCTTGAATTGCCGTATGAATACTATATGATGTGGCGAAAATTGACGCAGCAATGTGTGAAAGTTAAATAACAAAAACAATATTAATTGTGTTGCCACACGCTTAGCCCATCAGGCGGGGCGTGTTATCACATTGTAAGGGCAAACTGAACTGAAAAGTCAGGACGCAAAGCCTCCGGTCTAACAGCAGGAAAGCTAATGACAGCGGGGTTACCAAGGTGAGTTTGGATACAATTCTGTTACCATCTAGGTACAAATTTCACTTTTTTAAGTGCGAATTTGTATTTCTCCTTTGTGTCTGATAATTCAGCTCTATTGATTGTTCTATCCACAATCACAGGTGTCAGACGTCTATGTCTTCGGGATTACCAATAAATACAGCAATCGGGTTGTGTGGCGATAGCTTGGCTGGGCCACATATATTATTGATTCAGCCGCTAATAGTTGCCGAAAATGAGGTTGAAAAAATCCTATCCAAGGAAGGCATCAGGGTATCAAGCGTTAATTCTGTTAAACAATCAAAGGGCATTATTGCTGATGGTAATGTCAATTTGATCCTGCTCGATATGGATGCTATGACCGAGCTTGGGCCGCGTATTCTGCGTGAATTCGAAGGACTTGATTGTGTCATCATGGTCAATGAGCACCAGGCCACCATTGCTGCGGAAGCTATGTGTGCCGGGGCTGTTGACTATATTGTCAAACCCTTCTGCCCCCAGCAATTGCTCGATGCTGTCCGTGGTGCTCTACGCCTTCGTCAGGCGATCCCCAATCTTATCGCTGTGTCGCCCATGAGCCTGCAGGTCTTGCAACTGGCCCGACGAGCAGCCAAAACCTCTGCCACCATTCTGATCGGTGGTGAGTCAGGAACAGGTAAAGAACGGTTGGCCCGTTATATTCACGAAATGTCTGTCAGAGCGGAAAAACCATTTCTGGCGATTAATTGTGCAGCAATTCCTGAGGCAATGCTTGAGTCAATTCTTTTTGGCCACAATAAAGGTGCATTTACCGGTGCTGTTTCTGCCCAGCCCGGCAAATTTGAGTTGGCTCAGGGGGGGACCCTGTTGCTGGATGAAATATCAGAGCTTCCTTTGAACCTGCAGGCTAAATTATTACGGGTGCTGCAAGAAAAAGAAGTTGAGCGACTTGGCAGTAATCAAACGATTGCTCTTGATGTTCGAATCATTGCCGCCAGCAATAAAGATCTGCGCAAACTGGTTGCATGTGGGCTATTTCGTGAAGACCTTTTCTATCGTCTTGATGTATTGCCAATGAATTGGCCCGCATTGCGTGAACGTCCTGAGGATATTATTCCGCTGGCCAACTACTTTATTGAGCGTTATGCATCCCAACAGGGCTATCGCCTGAGTGAACGTGCCTGTCAGTTGTTGCTGTCATATGAATGGCCAGGAAATGTACGAGAGCTGGATAATGTCATTCAACGGTCATTAATCATGGCGCGTGGTTTGCATATACAGTCCGTCGATTTGATGTTGCCAAATTGTATTCTTCCCGAAGAAACAGTCGCAGCAGACACGTGGCATGCTCCCGAGGGGTTAAGTGAAACCCGGCGGCATGCCGAGTTCCAATTTGTATTAGAGACCTTGCGCCGCTTTCGTGGCCATCGTACCCGCACAGCAGATGCATTGGGCATGACAACCCGGGCACTGCGCTACAAGCTTGCGGCGATGCGTGAGCAAGGCATTGATATTGAACAGCAGATTCAAGCAGAGGGATAAAGAGTGAAGATTCAGATGATGTCATCACAGGTGACACTACTGCAGCAGATGCAGGAGATGCAGCGTGTCGCAAGCCAGACCCCTTCTATCGAATCCAATGATCTGTCGGGAGCATCATTTACCGATGCCATGCGGGATGTGGTCGGGCGCGTCAATGAACAGCAGAATGTCGCGTCAAAATTAATGGCATCCGTAGATGCCGGGCAGAGCGACGATCTGGTGGGCGCCATGGTGGCGAGTCAAAAAGCCGGCTTGAGTTTTTCAGCCTTGATGCAGGTTCGCAACAAGCTGATGACCGGTTTTGACGACATTATGCGCATGCCGCTCTGAGGTAACAGATGACTGAACTGGTAACGTCTCCTCAGGGGGCAGCCCCTGATTCGCTCAAAATCAGGTTACAAGAGGGATTACGCAACTGGCGTACCCTCTCCCGTGACAACAAATCGATCCTGACCATTGCTCTGCTGGCTGCCATTGTGGCAGGCACCATAGTCGTTATCCTGTGGACCTCCAGCAAAAACTATGTGCCCCTGTATGGCAAACAGGAGCTATACGATACCGCCAACATCATGGAGATGCTGGAGAAAGAGCAGGTGCCTTTCCGTCTGGAAAAGAGCACCGGTCAGGTACTGGTTCCTGAAAACCAGCTGGCTCATGTCCGGATGGCACTTGCAGCACGAGGGGTGCGTGCAGCCATGCCGTCTGGTCTGGAAGGGCTGGACAACGTAACCGGACTGGGTACCAGCGAATTTATGGAAGGGGCGCGTTATCGTCATGCCCTGGAAGGGGAGCTGGCCCGTACCATCATTGCCCTCGATGCCGTGCGCAGTGCCCGTGTTCATCTTGCTATTCCGAAGCGCACGCTATTCGTGGGACGTGATGAGGAGAAACCCAGCGCATCGGTAATGCTCGATATGCAACCGGGCCAATCCATCGAAGCGGGTCAGGTCGAGGCGATTGCCAACCTGGTGGCGGGCAGTATCTCCGGAATGAAACCAGGTGCCGTGACCGTGGTTGATCAATCCGGCCAGTTGCTCAGCGCAGAGCTGGGGGACAAGGTCGGTTTTGGCAAGCAGAGCGTTCAACAGATGGAGTATGTCCGCAAGCTGGAACAATACATTCGTCAGCGTGCCAATGACATGCTCTATCCCATGCTGGGCAGCACCAATTTCAAGGTGCAGATTGCGGCAGACGTTAACTTCAACGCTGTCGAAGAGACCCAGCAGCAGCTTGATCCGCAAGGGGTAGTGACCCGCGAGTCCAACAAGTCAGACAAGACCATCGATGCGCTGGCGATGGGGATCCCGGGGGCGTTATCAAACCGCCCGCCAGAAACCGCGGCAAAAGATGAAAAGGCTGGTGCTGACAAAGGCAATGCAAATGCCAATACAGCTACACAACAGAACGACACTCGTACCGAGCGTCAGGAAGTCAGCAAGCAGTACGAAAACAGTCGCACCATAGTGCACACCCGTTACCAGCAGGGACGTCTGGAACGAATTAACGTATCCATTCTGCTTAACCAGCAGATTGCTCCGAAAGGTGGCTGGAGTGCCGAGCAACTGGAACAGATCCGTCAGATGGTAGAGCGTGCTGTCGGTTTCGATGAGACGCGTGGCGATCAGATTAGTCTGCAGGCCTTCGATTTCAATGGTGCGGTACCAGTAGCCGCTCCCGAATCCAGCTGGTGGGAAACCCCTTATTGGCAAGACTCCTTGCGTTATCTGGTCGGTGGTTTACTTGGCCTGACACTGGTCTTCTTCGGTATTCGTCCGTTGGTGAAACATCTGGTTCGTACCCAGCAGCAGCCGGATATGGAAATGGGTGAGACTGAAGAAGAGCCGGAGCCCACAGTCGGATTGTCCATGCGCAGGGATGACGATGATCCCCAGCTGGCGTCTGCTCTTTCAAATAGTCTGATCCGTACTGACAACAAGATGGAGCCCCAGTTCTCGTCACTCGATATGGAGTCGTTGCCGGAACCGGGATCCGAGCTGGAGGTTCAGCTCAAGCATTTGCAGTTGCTGGTTGAAAAAGATACCGCCCGGGTGGCGGAGGTTGTCAGAGCATGGGTGAGTGGCAATGAACAGCGTTAACTTGAATCAGAGTGCCGTTGATATCGATATCGACAACCTCGAGAAGGCCGCCATCTTGTTGCTGAGCATGGGGACCGAGTCTGCTGCCAAGGTAATGCAAAAGCTCTCCCGTGACGAGGTGCAGCGTTTGATTTCCAAGATGGCCTCTCTCTCTGGCGTCAGCTCGATGGAAGCCAAGTGGACGTTGCAGCAGTTCTTCAATCACTACCGTGAGCAGAGCGGAATTGGCAGTGCCTCACGGGAGTATCTGGAACAGACGCTCGACCTTGCTCTGGGACAACGACTCTCCCGTAGTTTGCTCGACAGTCTGTACGGCGATGTGATGAGTCAGGATATCCAGCGCCTGCAGTGGGTGCCTGCCGATGTGCTTGCCCGTTTCTTCCGTAACGAACATCCCCAGATGCAGGCTGTGCTGCTGGCATTCCTGCCGCCCCAGACCGCATCAGCCGTGCTCGATGCCTTACCCGGCTCGGTGCATGACGATTTGCTGGTGCGCGTCGCCAGTCTCACCAGTGTCAGTGAACATGTGCTGGGTGAGCTCAGGCTGACACTGGATCGCTGTCTCACCTACGTGGCAGATCAATCCGGTGCCAAGGTAAACGGGGTACGGCAGGTAGCCGATATTCTCAACCGTTATCAGGGGGACAAGGAGCAGATGCTCTCCCTGTTGCGCGAACACGACGGTGACATGGCGCTGGAGATCGAGAAGAACATGTTCGATTTCATGGCGTTGCGCCGTCAGAGCGACGACACCTTGCAACGTTTGGTACAGGAGCTGCCCAGCGAATTGCTGGCATTGGCTCTCAAGAACACCGAAACCAGCTTCCGCAAAGTGGTGTTGGGTGCCATGCCGAAGCGGATGGCTCAGGCGCTGGACGATCAGATCCAGAACCAGGGCAGTGTCTCTTTGCGCAAGGTCGAGCAGGCAAGGGAAGAGGTCATGCAACTGGTCCGCGAGTTGGTGGAGCAGGGCGAGATCGAGTTCCAGCTGTTCGAAGAGCCCACCGTCAGTTAACAGGAGGCATTCATGAGTCACAATGTGCGCAAATTGATGCCTGGAGCGACCAGACTGTATCGTTTCCCTGCGCTCGGTCAGAGTGGGGAAGAGGCCCGGAGCCAGCAAGAACAGTTTGAATTCGGCTATCAGCAGGGGCTGGAGCAAGGTCATGACGAAGGCTATCAGGCCGGCTATCAGCAAGGGCTGACCAGCGGCCTGCAGGAAGGCGAGAGCACCGGTTTGCAACAAGGGCAAACTCGCGGGTTTGCTCAGGGCCTTTCGGAGGGTCGCGCTGCCTTCGAACAGGCAATGGTGCCATTTGCCAAGCTGCAAGAGCAGTGGGAGTCACTGAGCCGGGCCCGGATGGCCGAGCAGAAAGAGCTGATTGCCCAGCTGGTAGCGCAGGTTGCTAAACGAGTCATCATGGCGGAGTTCACCCTCAATCCGCAGCAGGTGATGAATCAGGTCGAGCAGGCGCTGGCTACCTTGCCGAGTGAGTCGGAAGAGCTGGTGATCTACCTCAATGAGGGAGACCGACAGCGACTCGCCGAGCAGGGGGTGACTCGCTGCGAAGGGTGGCCATTGCAAGTTGATGCAGCACTTGGGGTAGGCGATGCCCGTATCGAAACGCGTGCTGCCGTCGTTGAGGTAAGCACCAGCTCCCGCCTGGCAACTTGCATCGAACAGCTCAACAGCTCGCTGGACGTGCCGCAAGATGCATGAAGCCTTGCAGCAGGCACTGACCAGTGCGCTGGACAATCTGGATGAGCTACCCGCATTTCGTCGCTTTGGCCGGTTGGTGCGAGTGACCGGTTTGACTCTGGAAGTCGTCGGCTGCCAACTTGTGATGGGGCAGCGTTGTCGTGTCAGCACGGCAAGTGGCGCCCCCTTGCTGGCCGAGGTGGTCGGTTTTAACCGGGATATCTCTTACCTGATGCCACTGCAGCCGATGAGTGGCCTCTTCGCGGGGGCTCAGGTCGAACCGATCGATGGAGAAGAAACTGTTCGGCTTGGTCGTCATCTGCTGGGGCGGGTACTCGATGGACTGCTGCAGCCCCTCGACGGGCAGCCGTTACCCGATGTTGGTGACAGTGTCCCCCTGTTTGCTCTTCCCCCCAATCCACTATTGCGAACCCCGGTACGTGAACCGCTGGATGTCGGTATCCGCGCCATCAATGGCCTGCTGACTGTTGGCAAAGGCCAGCGCTTGGGGTTGTTCGCCGGCTCGGGGGTAGGCAAGAGTATGTTGCTGGGCATGATGACCCGCAATACCGCAGCCCAGATTGTGGTGGTGGGACTGATTGGTGAGCGGGGCCGTGAAGTGCGCGAATTCATCGAACACAGTCTGGGGGCGGAAGGTCTGGCTCGCGCTGTGGTCATTGCGGCGCCAGCGGATCAATCTCCCCTGATGCGGCTGCGAGCGGCCCAGCTATGCCACCGGATTGCCGAGTATTTCCGTGAGCAGGGGCAGGATGTGCTGCTGCTGATGGATTCACTGACCCGCTATGCCCAGGCGCAGCGGGAAATCGCGCTGGCCATCGGTGAACCTCCTGCCACCAGGGGGTATCCACCCTCGGTATTCAGCATGCTGACCCAGCTGGTGGAGCGAGCCGGTAACGGCACGCATCCGGATGGCAGTTTGAGTGCGTTCTACACAGTGCTGGCGGAAGGGGATGACCAACAGGATCCGGTGGTCGATGCGGCGCGCGCCATTCTCGATGGTCATATCGTGCTGACCCGCCGTCTTGCAGAAGAGGGCCACTATCCCGCCATCGATATCGGTGCCTCGGTCAGTCGGGTTATGCCACAAGTCGTGCCTGCCGAATGGCAAAAGCTGGCGGTCACCTTGCGCCAGCTGTGGGGACGCTATCAGCAGGTGCGTGAACTGCTGCCACTGGGGGGTTATCAACCTGGGGCCGATCCGCAGATGGATGAAGCTGTTCAGCGTTATCCGGGGATTGCGGCATTTCTGCAGCAAGGCTTGCATGAAGAGATGGCCTTTGAGCAGGTGATGGTTGGTCTCAAGCAGGTGCTGGGGCAGGGATAAGGATTCGTTATGCTGAAGTCTTATCTGGGGTTGCAACAGGAAGAGCTGGAAAATCTTGGCGCCGAGCGTCGACGCTTGCGGGAGCTGGCGTTGCGGGAAGAGCAGCGAGCACACAAATTGCAGGAAGTGATCTCCTCGCTGCGGCCCGGTTCCGACAAGTTTCACCCTTTGCTATGGCAAAACAAGCAACAGATGGATGGCCAGTTGCGCCGTTTGCTCTCCCATCAGGTGCAGCAATCTGCGCTGGCCAGACTGGATCTGGAGCGCCACGAAGGGGAACTTGTCCGGCAGTTCGGGCGGGTCAAGGGGCTGGAGCTATTGCTGGCACGACGTGATGATGTTGCTCGCCAGCAGCAGGAGAGGCGGGATCAACTGCAGCTGGATGAGCTGGCGAGTTTGCGTCACCTGACCCGCAAAGAGTAAGACCAAGGTTAATCCGTAATGCTGTCCGGGTCGCGATAACCTGACTCTTGTCCCAACAGTGAATGAATCGTCTCCATCTGGCCTGCCAGCAGGCGGCCATTGAGATCATTCTGGCGCAGACACTGGTGCAGCAGCTGTTCAAGCTGTTGCCATTGATTGGCTACCTTGGTGCGCAGGGGAAGTGGCAGCTTGGCTATCAGGGTGGCCATCCCCTTCTCATCGGGTTTGAGGCCCAATGTCTGCAGCTGTTGGCAACGCAATTTTGCCTGTTGTGTCACCTTGGCCATCAGCGTTGTCTGCTGTTCGTTATGGGCTTGCAGACCATCGACATCATGGCTTGCCAGCAGTGCATGCTGGCGCAGCAACAGGGCGGTGAGTTCGGTATAGTGGCCGTAATCCTGCTGGATCCCGAGGATCAATGCCTTGACGGTGGCCTTGGTATCCACGCTCATCGGCGATGCATATCCAGAATGGCCTGACCCAACGCATCCAGATCGATCTCCAGCTTGCCTTCACTGATGGCTTTGCGGATCTCGTTGACCTTGTCCATGTCGACGTCGGATGTGGTGGCCAGCTGGCTGCGGGCGTTGGCTACTGACTGCGCTGTGCTGCTGATCCGTGCTTCGGATGACTGTGCGGACCTGGTTTCCGGCTTGGTCGTTACATCCGGTTTGCGGCCAGGCTGATTTTGAATATAGAGCGAGTCAGTACGGGTAATTTTCATAACATAAATTCCTGATGGTCTGTTTATGACAAGCGACCCAAGGCTTGTCGAACTTGAATCAAATTGCGATCTTGGTTCAAAAACGGGTTTCAACTTCCCCTATATCAGTCACCCATGCCTGTATCTCTTTGCCAGAGCTAAGATTTTTCACTCTGATCCCGTCGCCTATTCCGCCATTATCGAGGGCCTCCCCTCTGGTTGTGGCGGAGAACTCACCTTTCCCTGCGCGGATCAGTACCCCTTCCCCCTGTTTGACCGCCCAACTTTTTTGTAAATCGAGCTCACCGATGAGCTGTCCGCTTCTTAGATGCCGGTTGCTTTTATGGCCTAGCAGGGAGTGATTGCTCGGGATAAACCCGCGTTGTATACGGCTGACATCCAGCTCTTTCTCCACCAGATCGCTGGCACTGATGGCCTGACCTTTTGCGATATCCCGTGCAGCAACCCAGACCGGCAACAGTAGCGAGACATCTACCCGCCCGCGCACCTGCCAGACGGGATCTGTGCATTCGATGAGATAGGGGCGTCGTCCCCAGGGTTGCCGATACTGACCGCCTGCTTGTAACGAGAGTGAGTGTGAGGGGCAGGGAGGAAGGTGCTCGGCGGAAGGGGCAAGCCAGACCCGAAACTCCCCTGAGGTTGCAGGCCATCCCTGCTGGGTGATGTAGTCATCAAGACTCTGGCGGGCATCTTGTTCAAGCAACTGTTCAAGCATGGCGCTTTGCGCGTGCGGGGCACCATGAGCCAATGCGCTCAGCAGTAGCCAGAGGATGCCGCTCCATTTCCACACGGGAAGTCGCACTTCCTCATTTCTCATCTGCTTGCAGTGGATGGTGGATGGTAACCGCTTGAAACTAGGTATCTTCATGGTTGGCATGAGTCTTGATAAGGGTAACCCCGGTCTGAGTGAACGATAAAGGATGAAGCATGAGTATCTCATTTGACAGCGCCCTCGGCGTACACCCTTATGCCCTCGATGTCAGGGCGGAGCGGGCGCGTATTCTGGCGGGAAATCTGGCCAACGTGGATACACCGGGCTATCTGGCTCGGGATGTCGATTATAAGACGATTCTGGGCCGTGTCGCGCAGCAAGTTGCTGCGGGCGAGGAGAGTCAGGCCATCAGCCAGGGCGCCATGCGTGACGATATGCGTCACCCCCTCTATCGCATTCCTTATCAGGTCTCCATGGATGGCAATACCGCCGAATTGGGGGTTGAGCAGGGCAAATTTGCCAACAACGCCACCGATTTTCAGACCAGTCTCACTTTCCTCAATATGAAGATTACCGGGATCGCCAAGGCGATCGAGGGCCGTTAACCATGTCGTTCAACAAGATTTATGACATTGCCGGCAGTGCCATGCGCGCCCAGACCGTGCGGCTGGATACCGTTGCCTCCAACCTGGCCAACGTGGATAGCGCGGCCGCCAGTGAAGACGCCGCGTTTCGTGCCATCAAGCCGGTTTTTTCCACTCTCTATCAGAAGATTCAGGATGCCGATGGCCTCGGAGCTGCGTCGGTGCAAGTGGCGGGTATCGTACAGTCCGACCGTCAGGTCGAGAAACGGCTGGAGCCGACCAACCCGATGGCCGATCAGGATGGCTTTGTTTACTACTCCAACGTCAACGTGGTGGAAGAGATGGCCGACATGATGAGCGCCTCTCGCGGTTTTGAAACCTCGGTAGAGGTGATCAACCGGATCAACAGTATGCAGCAAGGTTTGCTGCGTCTTGGTCAGGGAGCTTAAGCCATGAGTCTGCCACAGATAAGCAGTCTGGATACGGCGCGTGGTACGGGTCAGGCTGTTGCTGACCCCAAGATCGCCAGCAATGGCGCCGGTGCTGCTCAGGAAACGCAAGCCAACCAGAATAGCGGGATGCAGCTACGTAACGAATTCCTGCAGATGATGGTGGCGCAGATCCAGAACCAGGATCCCACCAACCCGCTTGATGGTGCCCAGTATGTTGCCCAGCTGGCCCAGTTCAGCATGGTAGAGGGTGTCGAGGGACTGAAGAAGCTTCAGTTACAGAGCAACACCAAGATGGATACCCAGCAGGTGTTGCAGAGTACCGCTTTGGTCGACAAAGAGGTCATGGTGCCGAGCAAAACCCTTAAACAACAGCAAGAGCACAAGATCCGCGGTCAAATCGAGCTGCAAAGTGCGGCGGAGCAAGTGGATCTCAAAGTGTATGACCAGCACGGCGTGCTGGTGGCCAGCAAGAGTTGGGGTGAGAGCAAAGCGGGCGGGCTGGATTATGAACTGCCCCCCCTTCCTGCCGGAGAGTACCGCTTTGAGGTCAAGGCCTCGGTGGGCAAGACCTTGGTGGCGACCAAAAATTATGTAGCGAGCAAGGTTGAACGTGTTGCCTTGCCCGGTACGGGAGAAATCATGCTGCAGGTTGCCGGTGTGGGCGATGTCCCGCTGTTCAGTGCAATCCAGTTCGGCAAATCAGCGTAATCAGAAAGGAGCGACACTGTGTCTTTCAGTATCGGATTGAGCGGCCTGCGTGCCGTAAACCAGGAATTGAGCGTTATCAGTAACAACGTTGCTAACGCCAGTACCGCAGGCTTCAAATCCAGCCGTGCCGAGTTTGCTGCCATCTATGGTGGTGGTCAGGCTGGTGGTGTCGAGATGAACAACGTCTCCCAGAACTTTGATCGCAATGGCGATGTGATGCGCACCGGGCGTGGGCTGGATCTGGCCATTTCTGGCAGTGGTTTTTTTGTGCTGAAAGATGGTAGCGGTCAGACTTCTTATACTCGTGCAGGTATGTTCCAGCGTGATAGCGGTAACTATCTGACCACGGCGAGTGGCACACGTCTGCAAGGTTATACCACTGATGACGCGGGCAAGCTGCAATCGGGTGTGGTCGGGGATATTCAGGTCAAGGCGGGCAGCCTGCCAGCCAAGGCATCAGACAAGCTGGAGTTTGTGGCGAACCTAAAAGCGGATGCCAGCAAGATTACCCAGGTGTTCAACAAAGATAATTCGGAAACCTATAACTACTCCCAGACCAGCAAGGTGTACGACTCCCTCGGCAGTGAGCACAGCCTGACCCAGTATTTTGTCAAGACCGATGAGAACAAGTGGACAGTACATTACACCCTCGATGGTAGTGATCTGGCTGCAAAAACGGATCTGGAATTCACCAAAAACGGCACATTGAATGCGCCTGCGGCTGACAAAATGCCCAAGTTGACCCTTAATGCGCCAGGGGCTGTAGATATCACGCTGGCAGTGGATATCAGCAAGGTGAGCCAGTATGCCTCTGACTTCAACGCTACCCGCAACCAGTCCAATGGTTATACCGCAGGTGACCTGACCGGTGTGCGGGTTGATGCCGATGGTGGTGTCTATGCCACCTTTACCAACGGTCAGAGCCTGTTGCAGGGGCAGGTCGTGATGGCGAACTTCACCAATCCCAATGGTCTGCTGCAGACCAACAACACCACCTGGCAACAGTCGTTCAGTTCCGGCCAGCCGGTACTGGGGGCGCCGGGAACCGGCACCATGGGCAAGCTGACCGCCGGGGCCTATGAGAGCTCCAACGTGGATCTGACCGGTGAACTGGTAAGCCTGATGACTTCCCAGCGTAACTATCAGGCCAACGCCAAGACCATCAGTTCCGCTGACAAGATGACCCAGGTTCTGTTCAACTCCTTCTAAGGGTAACCCGTGGAAAAGCTTATCTACACCGCCATGTCCGGGGCGCAGCATACCCTGATGGCCCAGCAAATCCGGGCCAATAACTTGGCTAACGTCAATACCGCCGGTTTTCGGGCTGACTTTGAGCGGGTTTCTGCTTATGCCCTGACGGGCGATGGTTATCAGAGCCGGGTGATGGCCAGAGAAGAGATGGCCGGGACCAACTTCAAAGCTGGCCCCCTGATGCAGACGGGTCGCAAGCTGGATGTGGCGATTCGTGGCGAGGGTTTTCTGGCGGTGCAGACGCCTGATGGCAAAGAGGCCTATACCCGCGCTGGTAATCTGGAGGCCGATGCCGACGGGCTGTTGACCCTCAATGGTCGGCCGGTGCTGGGGGAGGGGGGCGAGCTGGTGCTGCCCGCTTATCGTGACATCAGTTTCGGCAAGGATGGCACCCTGAGCATCACTCCTCCGGGTGGTGGCGCCCGGCTTGATGTAGGCCGCTTGAAGCTGGTCAATCCTGATCCGGCTGAGCTGGTAAAAGGCCACGATGGTCTGTTCCGGATGCGCCAGGGGGGGGATGCCGAAAGCAGCGAGCAGGTGGTGATGGCATCCGGCTTTTTGGAAGGGGCCAACGTCAATGCAGTGGATGAGCTGGTCAGCAGCATGTCATTGACCCGCAATTTCGAACTGCAGGTCAAGTTGATGAAAACGGCGGATGATCAGGCTCGTCAAGGGGCCAAATTGATTTCCGGTCAGGGTTGATTTTGACGGCATCGGGCAGATATCCGATGCCTTGCCACATCCCAGTGGATGAGGCTTGATGAACAAGGTGGAATAACAATGCACGCAGCATTATGGGTCAGTAAAACAGGTCTGTCGGCACAAGATGCCAAGATGTCCAGTATCTCCAACAACCTGGCTAACGTGAACACGGTTGGCTTCAAGCGAGATCGGGTGGCATTTGAAGATCTTTTCTATCAGGTGCAGCGCCAGCCGGGTGCTCAGCAGGATCAGCAGAATCTGGCGCCTATCGGTATTCAGATGGGTAATGGTGTGCGGGTAGTGGGTACCCAGAAGGTCTTCACCTCCGGCCAATTCCAGAATACCAATCAGGAGCTGGATATGGCGGTGGTCGGTGCCGGTTTCTTCGGCGTCGAGCGCCCGGATGGCGAGACGGCCTATACCCGTAATGGTCAATGGCATCGCAATGCCGAGGGGCAGCTGGTTAACGCGGATGGTTTGCCCATGGTGCCGCAGATCCAGATCCCTGATAACGTAACCAAGATCTCCATTGGTACCGACGGCACTGTCAGCGCCTCGTTGCCCGGTCAGCAAGAGAACGTCGAGCTGGGCCGTATCACCCTGACCAATTTCGCCAACCCGGCCGGTCTGGAAGCGCTCGGTGGCAACCTCTACCGTGCAACCGGCGCGTCCGGTGAGCCTATTGAAGGTGTACCGGGTGAAGAGGCGATGGGGGCCGTCAAGCAATTCACGCTGGAGAGTTCCAACGTGAACGTGGTCGAGGAGATGGTTGACATGATCACGACCCAGCGGGCTTACGAGATGAATGCCAAGGTGGTCTCTTCCGCCGACCAGATGCTCAAGTTTGTCACTCAGGCTCTGTAATGATGAAGTCGATGCTGCGTTATATCTGGTTGGTATTGCTGTTGGGCGGCTGTGCCACCTATGAGCTGCAGGCGCCCGAGCCGGGTGACGAGAAATGGGCGCCATCCCGTCCCAAGGTGACCGCGACTGCGCAGGGCGAAGATGGTGGCCTCTATCGGGGCAACTACATGATGACCCTGTTTCAGGATCGGCGTGCTTACCGTGTTGGTGACATTCTCACCGTGGTGCTGGAAGAGCGTACCCAGTCGAGCAAGAAAGCCAATACCAGCATGAGCAAAAACAGCAGCATGAATGTGCCGGCCCCCTCTATTGGCGGTAAACTGCGCCCCGACTGGGGGGCCGCCCTCAGTGCGGATCGGGATTTTGATGGCGGAGCGACCTCCAGTCAGCAAAATACCCTGGCAGGTTCCATTACTGTGACCGTGGCAGAAGTGATGCCCAACGGAGTGCTGGGGATCCGCGGTGAAAAGTGGATCCGCCTCAATCAGGGGGATGAGTATATCCGCTTGGGTGGCATGGTTCGGGTTGAAGATATTGACCAGAGCAACCGTATCTCGTCCCAGCGCATTGCCGATGCCCGCATCACCTATGCCGGTCGTGGTGCCCTCGCCGACAGTAACCAGATGGGGTGGCTGGGCCGCTTCTTTAGCTCGGCGTTTGCGCCATTTTGAGGAATCACATGAACAGATGGTTTATCGCCCTGCTGTGTCTCTGCTTGCCTTGGGTTAGTCAGGCTGCCGCACCGGCCAAACGAGCCTTGCTGGATATTGCCGATGTGCAGGGGCTGAGAACCAACCAGCTGGTGGGTTATGGTCTGGTGGTCGGTCTCTCCGGGACCGGCGACAAAAGCCAGGTCAAATTTACCGGCCAATCCATGGCCAACATGCTCAAACAGTTTGGCGTGCAGTTACCGGACGATATCGATCCCAAGCTCAAGAACGTGGCAGCCGTTTCGGTCCAGGCCACGCTACCCGCCTTGGCTGGCAAGGGGCAGTTGCTCGACGTGACCGTGACTTCCATTGGTGATGCCAAGAGTCTGCGTGGCGGTTCTCTGTTGCTGACCCCCCTGCGTGGTATCGACGGTGAAGTCTATGCCGTAGCGCAGGGCAATCTGGTTGTCGCAGGTGTGAAAGCGGAAGGGCAATCAGGTTCATCGGTCACGATTAACGTGCCGACAGCCGGGATTATTCCCAACGGTGCCACCATCGAACGAGAGGTGGTCAGCAATTTTGCCGAAAAGCCGGAAGTGACCCTCAATCTGCATCAACCCAACTTCAAGACCGCGCGCAATGTGGAGCGAGCCATCAACCATCAGCTGGGGCCGGTCGCCCGCGCGGTGAGTGCCGGGCGGGTTCAGGTTGCAGCTCCCAGGGACGAGAGCCAGCGCATCGCGTTTATGGCACTGTTGGAAGATATCAAAGTGGATCCGGGCCAGGAGAGGCCGAAGGTGGTCTTCAACAGTCGAACCGGTACTGTGGTGATGGGGCAGGGGGTCAAGGTTCACAAGGCTGCCGTCAGTCATGGCAGTCTGACGGTGACCATTGGCGAGAGTCAGACGGTCAGTCAGCCCAACGCCTTCTCCAACGGGCAGACCACCACGACCCCCAACTCCAAGATCCAGGTCGATCGGGAACGTAACAACATGTTTGTCTGGCCGGATGGCACTTCCTTGGAAGTGATCGTCAAGGCTGTCAATTCACTCGGGGCAACCCCCGATGATGTTATGGCCATCTTGCAAGCGCTCAATGAGGCTGGCGCCCTTGAGGGTGAGCTGGTGGTTATCTAAGGACTATCATGACCAGAATTAGCTCGGATCCCGGTTTTTATCAGGATCTCAATGAATTGCAGCAAATCAAAAGCAACCCGGATCAGCGTGCCGCGCTGGATGCTGCAGCCGGTCAGTTTGAAGTCAGTTTTCTGCAAACCGTGCTCAAACATATGCGCTCGGCGACGGATGCCCTGCAGGATGAGGACGACAAGATCATCAAGGGGCAATCCCTCTATCGTGATATGTATGACAGCCAGTTGGCGATGAGCATGGTCAAGCGAGGTGGAATAGGTCTGCGGGAGCAGATGGTCAACCAGCTGGCTCCGTCATTAAAGAATCCGGACGGGGTGGTCGCTTCAGAGCAGCAGACCCTGGCTGCGTTCAGCCAGCCTCTCAACTCGGTAAAAATGAAGAAGGTTGACTGATGTCACTGCTCAATATCGGCGCCAGCGGACTAAATGCAGCCCAGATTGCATTGAACCTGACCGCCCAGAATATCGCGAACGTCAATACCATCGGGTATAGCCGTCAGGAAGCCATGATGGGCAGTCTGTCCGGTTTCGGGCGGTTGGATAATGGTGCCGGTGTCGAGGTGACAGGGGTGCGCAGGGTAACGGATGATTATCTGGTTGCTCAACACTGGCGTAGCCGTTCGGCCACCGGTTCTTCTTATGCCTTTCATCAGTACATCAATACGACAGAGCAGTTGCTGGGCAGTGAGTCGATGAATATCGCAAAAGGGCTCGACAGCTTTTTTGCCTCGCTTAGTGCTGCGCTCGACAGTCCGGAAACCCCGGCACAGCGCAGCCAGATTGTCAGTTCAGCAGGGGCCCTTGCCAACCGTTTTACCCAGCTTGACGAGAGCCTGGTCACCCAGGAAAAACAGATCGACGATCAGTTGAGCAGCACTGTTTCCCAAGTGAACAGCTACCTGTCACAACTGGCCGAATTGAATGTCCAGATTGGCGATCAAGCCGCCAAGGGAGTCAATACCTCAGCGCTGGAAGATAGTCGCGAACAGGTTGTTCGTGAGTTGTCGACCTATATGGAAGTGCGGGTTAATCGTCAGAGTGACGGCGCTTTCGCGATCAGCCTGCCGCAAGGACAGCCGCTGGTGTTGGGAGGAAGCAGCAGTACTCTCGCGCTTGCTGGCGATAAACTCAGCCTCGCTTTCGGTGGTCAGACGTTTGAAGTTCCTAAATTGCATGGTGGTTCGCTGGCGGGTGTGATGGATTATCGCACCACAGTATTGCGGCCGACCAGAGAGGCGTTGAATCAAATTGCAAGCAAACTTGCTGATGAATTCAATGCAAAGCAGAGTGGTGGGGTTGACCTTAATGGGAATGGTGAAGCCGGTAAGCCAGCCAGCAAAAAAATGTTTACCTATGACAAGCTAAATCCAGCTGGAACATTACGAGTCGCTGTCGATTTTACCGGAGACGACCTGGCTTTTGCCAAGGCAGGTGGTGGCAAGGGCGACAACCGCAACCTGCAGGACCTGCTGACGATAAAAAATGGCCAATACGATGCTTATAGTGCCCTGCTTGGCAAGATGGCGGTGCTGAGCGGGCAGGCGAAAGCGAGCATGCAGGCCGATGCCAATATGGAAAAACAGATGGCGGCCAAGCTGAGCAGTGTCAGCGGTGTGAATACCGATGAGGAAGGGGTGAAAGTGATGGCTTACACCAAGGCTTATCAGGCCAATGCCAAGGTGATCAGCACCTCGGAACAACTCTTCAATTCCATTCTGAATATGTTCTGAGGAGGGTGACCATGCGCATCAGTACCAACCAGATCCAGCTCAGCATGCTAGACAACTTGCAGCATGGCTTCGGTGAATATGCCCGGCTCGATCGCCAAATCTCCACGCAAAAACGCATACTTCAGCCCTCTGATGATCCTGTTGGCAGTGTGCAACTGCTGGGCTTGCAGAAAGAGCAGGTGGCGATGGCGCAGTACCAGAAAAATATTGCCAACGCCAAGAGCCAGCTCTCTCAAGGGGAACTGCAGTTTGAAACCATGACCAACATGCTGATGCGGTTGCGGGAGTTGACCCAGACAGCTGCAACAGGCTCTTTGTCGGATGCGGATCGTAAAGCGGTAGCCAGCGAGGTCGCCATTATCAAGGATGGTCTGCTGGATCTGGCCAATGCGCGTAACGAGAGTGGCTCCAGCCTGTTTACCGGTAGCAAGGTTGACCAGACCGCATTGGTCAAGGTGACTGACCCTAAGGCTGCTGATTTTGGGAGCTATAAGTACAACGGCGATGGTCTAATTCGCGATGTCAGTATTGCCAACGGCGTCACTGTGGGCTTGAACCAGACGGCTGACCAGCTGTTTCTGCAGCCTGACGATTTTTTCAAGCGACTCGATAGCATGGTGACGGCAATTAATGCCGCAGCACCTGACGCCGTCGATCAAGCCCGAGCCATGCTCGGCCGCAGCCAGACGCTGCAAGATAGTATCAGCCAGGCGGTGAGCACGATTGGTGCCCGGATCAATCTGCTGGATCAGATTGATGAGAGCCATGCCGAGAAAGGTGTCTATAGCAAGGAAGTGAGCAACCAGATAGAGTCTCTGGATTATGCCGAGGCTGCGACCCGACAGGCCCACGTCCTGATGGCATTACAGGTGCAACAGCAAGCTTTTGCCAAGGTTAATGGCCTTAGTCTGTTCAACTACATGCCGTAACGAGTGAAGGAGTCATGATGCAGATCCAGCAAACCCGTCTTGGGGGCGTTGCCGAGGCGCAGGCAAAGCCCAAGTTGCAGGGCCGCGCAACTGCACAGGCTCACACTCCGGAAAACCGCAAGCAGACTGAGCGCCACCCCAACATTATCCGGATGGATAGATGGGCCCTGATCGGCGCAGCGCAACAGCGCATTGCCCATGCTCAGGGTGGGGAACAGGCACTCAATCAGGTTTGGGGCGAACTGAAGCGGCTGGAACGCCAATTGGGTCAACGCGAGCTGGCCAGCGATGAAGTGACCAACCGCTTAAAAATGCTGGAAGAGAAAGTCACTCTGCCGAGAGGCCCTTTGACTGACGAGCTCAAGCCCAGACTGCTTGCTTCACCTCAGGAGCTGCGCCCCCGCTTCAGTGCCGAGCATCTGGATTTATTAAGCGCCAAAAATAGTACTGAGCGACTGGTGTTCTCTTTCCCCCAAAGTAGTAGTGCGGTGGAGGTGACCATCCCCGCCGGAGCACGAGAGGGGGAGGTCGCAACCATACTCGATCGGGCGCTGCGTAAAGAGCATATCCGGGCTCGGCTGAATGAGCTGGGCAAGCTGGAGCTCTCTGTCGCTGAACCCCATCGTCGCAAACTGGATGAGCCGGTACTGATCCGGGGCGAGGGGATTCGTATCCCAGCAGGCAACCCGATCCCGGTGCAGTTCAAGCCCAGGGCCGGAGCGCTGACTCACATGGCCGAAGGGATTGCCAAAGGGGAGATCCGTCAGGAGCGGCAGCGGCTGCAAAAAGTACTTGGCGAGATTGAACAATCGGTACGGGAGCTGAAACAGTTTCGCCAGAAGATGGTGCTGCAACTGGACAAGGTCAAGGCTCGCAGTCAGAACCTGAAACAGGAGGAGCTGGCACAGTTGCAATCCTCTCTGGCCGCCCGCCTCTCACAAGGCGGCTATATGGGCACCATGTCCGGTCTGCTGGCGCAGGCCAATGTCACTCGTCAAGGGGTGGTTGCGTTACTCACTTGATAGCGCTGACTTGTCTCATCGTTAAAAAACCGCACAAGCTGACTTGTGCGGTTTTTTTTATCTCTGTGATGTCCTCTTGTGCCAATGATGACGCTGTCTGCTCGCGGGCCCACTGTTTCGTATCCGAATGGGGGGGGCCAAGAGAAACTGCTGTTCAACAAAAAAAGATTTAATTTTCACGACGCCGTGGTCGTTCTTCATTGGGGTCAACCCAAACGCTGCCTGTGGCAGCATCTATTTCGAGGAAACGAAAATGAGTCTGTCAATCCACACCAACTTTGCCAACATGGTCACCCAAAACCAGCTGACCTCTACCAACAAGATGGCGAGCACTGCTATGCAGCGTCTGGGGACCGGTCTGCGCATCAACTCCGCCGCTGACGATGCGGCCGGTCTGCAGATCGCCACCCGTCTGCAATCCCAGTCAAATGGTCAGAAAGTGGGTATGCGCAACGCCCAGGATGCCATCTCCATGATGCAGACTGCTGAAGGTGCCATGGACGAGATGACCAATATCGTTCAGCGTATGAAGGATCTGGCCACCCAGGCTGCCAACGGCACCAGCAGCGAGAAAGATATCGCCGCCATGAATGCCGAATTTGGCGAGCTGACCAAAGAGCTGAAAAATATCGCCAGCAACACTACCTTTGGTGGTGAAAACCTGTTGGATAGCAAAAATGGCAAGTTTGCCAAGGGCGAGGTCACTTTCCAGATCGGTAACACCAGCAGTGAAACACTGGTGCTGGATGTGAAGGAGGTGCTGGGTAAGGTTGTGGGTAGTGCCGCAGGAAAAACCACCGCGCAGGCAAACCTCAAGCCAGTTAAGGACTATCAGGACGAAGCTGTAGCTACTTCTGGTGCAGGGAAGCTGAAAGCGGCAAAAGACACGTTTGCAACGGCAGAGGCTACGTATAAAGCACTTACTGCAAAGCCAACTACCGCAGAACAGAAAGCCTATGATGATGCCGTTGAGGCGATGTCTGTCGCCCAAAAGGCCTATGATGATGGTTTGAAGCCTCTGGTCAAAGATGCGATGACTGCGGGGAATGGTCTGGATGCCAACGTACTGGAGATCGGCCTGACCCAGACCTCTGCCCAGTTTGCTATGGGCAAGATGGAAGAGTTTATGCAGGATATCACCAGCGTACGTTCCTCTCTCGGTGCCAATATCAACCGTCTGGAGCATACCGTTAACAACCTCTCCAACATGAAAGAGAATACCGATATCGCTAAGGGTCGCATCATGGATGCTGACTTCGCCACTGAAAGCACCAACATGACCAAGAACCAGATGCTGACACAGGCTGGTATGTCTGTGCTGGGTAAATCCAACGAGATGACCGGCATGGTCACCATGCTGCTGCGTTAATCGCTATAAGGGCCGCCACCTGTGTGGCGGCCTCTTTTCTTCCCATTGCTTGTTGAAAAGTGCTGGCGAAACAGCGTTTTTCAACAAGCAAGTCTTGCCTTGATACCGAAGGAGTTGATATATGCAGGTCGATCCCGCTTCAGCCGCGATGAATATGGTGACCAATGAGCGCAAGAACATGGACAAGCTGCTCAAGGGGCAGCTGGCCTATGTCAAGGCGCAGCAGAGTTCGCTGTCATCCATTAACTCCAAACTCTCCAGCTTTCAGACTCTGCTGAAAGATCTGAACAAGCCTGCGGCTTTGCAGGCCCAGAAAGCCAGCCTCTCGCAAGAGGGGATCATGACGGTCACCAGCAATGGCAAGGCGACCCCGGGGCAATATAACTTTGAGGTCAAGCAACTGGCACAGGCCCATCAGTTCGGGGTGCAACTGGCAGATGAAAAGGCGCCATTGCCAACCTCCGGCAAAGTGTCGTTCACCCTTGATGGCAAGGCGTTTGCTATCGACTTGGCGACCTTGCCTGCGGGGGCGACAGCCCAGAGTCTGGTTTCTGCGATAAATGATTCGGCGGATAACCCAGGGGTCAAGGCAAGCCTGATCCGCACGGATGGCAAGGTTAACCTGGTGCTGACCAGCAAAGAGAGCGGAGTAGCCAAGGTGTTTACCCCCACCTATGATGGCGACCCGGCTTCTGCGTTCGGCAAGGCTTTTATCGATGGCAAGGTGATCACCCCGGGTCAGGACTCCATCATCAAGATGGGGGTTGGCGACGGTGCGCTGGAGATCAAATCGCCGACCAACAAAATTGAAAACGTAGTTGAAGGGCTGACGCTGGATCTCACCAAGGTGCAAAAGCCAACCGATGGCCCGATGCAGGTGACAGTGGCTTATGACAATGAAGCCGTCACCGGCTCATTGAAGAAATTTGTTGATAGTTACAATGAGTTGCTGGATCTGTTGAACAAAGAGACATCCACCGATATCAAGGCGAAAGGCGTACTGGCTTCTGATGCCACGGTGCGAGGTTTGAAAGGTGCGCTGGCCAACGCGGTTCGCAATCTTCCTGCTGGCATGACCCTGACTCAGCTTGGCATCAAAACTGAGAAGTCGGGCAAGCTGGCGTTTAGTGACTCGGATTTCAAAAAGTCGCTCGAGAAGGATCCCGAACTGCTGGGCAAGGCGCTGATGGGGGATGACGGTTTGCTCAAACGGATGAGCAAGGTGCTCGATCCTTTCTCCAAGACTAATGGTGTGATGGCCACTCGCAAGAGCACATTGGAAGCCAATCAAAAGCGACTTGATGATAAAATGGAGTCGCTGGATAAACGGATGGAGTCTGTTTACAAGCGTTACCTCAATCAATTCACCACCATGAACCAGATGATGCAGACCATGGGAGCACTTTAAGCTTTTTCCCTGGATGAACTGGTTTTGAACCTGCAATAGCGAGTGACCCATGTTTGAATCCGAAGATGGCTACGACGCCTATCGATTTGCTGCCACAGAAGCCAAGGCGGCCAGTGCCGATCCATATCAGCTGGTGCTGATGTTGATGGATGGCTTGCTTGACGAGATTGCCAGAGCCGAAGGGCATATCTTGGCGAAACAGTTTGAGCGCAAAGGGTTGGCCATCAACAAGTGTCTGCAGATCCTGGGTGGGCTGGACAGTGCGCTTGATATGAATAAGGGGGGCGAGCTGGCGGTTAACCTGCATCGTCTTTATGACTACTGCGGTCAGAAATTGTTCGAAATCAGCGTTTCCAACAATGTTGAGGGATTTGCCGAAGTGCGCAAAATCCTGCAAGAGCTGAAAGAGGGCTGGGAAGCAATGGCGCGTCATCCTCGTTAATAAGGAAGTAGTACTTCCTCCCTCTCTGTTCTTCCTCACGCCCAACATATTGAAATTGCTTGGTTATCGGTCTGGCCCACTCCTTGCTTGTGGGCTGGTTCATCTTCTTTTTAGGGCTCGTCATGTCAGGTATTGCTCCCGTGTTGCGTGAGACCGAACTGCAGGCTCGCCAGCGTCAGTTATTGGGGTTGGGTACGCTCTTGCTGCAACAAGCGCAAGCTGGCCAGTGGGATGCAGTCAGGCTAACCGATGGACGCTTCGCGCAATTTGTCTCTCAAGTTAGCCGGAATCCCCAACTCTGGGCTGCGTTGCAACCAGCAAGAGATAAAGCCCGGGTGTTGTATCGACAAGCATTGCAGCTTTGCGAGCAGGAGACCTTGATTCGTAAACAGGAGTGGCAGCAGCTTTCTTCGATTCGTGAAGGCTTGACTGCTTACGGTGAGATAGAGCAATGGGATTGATTCAATTTAGCGGTTTTGATGCGGTGAATTCGCCGGATGTCACGGCCTTGAACCGTTTGTCCGGCCAAGCCGGCAGTGAAGGTGAGCTGTATCAACCGCTGGATGAGGCGGTTGACCCTCTGCTTGCGTTGCCCTTGCCCGAGCTGGCTGCCAGCGATGTTGCGGTAGAGGAAAAAGAGAGAGAACAGCCGGGGGCGGAAGGCGACCCGGCTGAACAGCTGCAAGCGTTTACCAATATGCCTCCTCTCTTTGTCAGAGTGAGTGATGCCGATCTTGATGGTTTTCGTTTAAGCAACGTTCAAGCCAGAGGCGAGAGTCATAGTGGTGGTGAGCTTGTCAGAGTGGACAGAGAAAAAAGTTGCCAGCCGGTGGTGGATAACAAATTGCCGCCCTCTCTTCGTGCCTTGATGGGGAGTGCGACCACGCTGCCCGAGCAAGAGGTGATGCCGCGTCGTGAAACGGTCTCTGCTGCTGCGGAACAGGCGCTCTCTACGTTGCTTGCCAAATCAAATGGACAAACCGGTGTATTGCCCGGCCGCTTCACCTTGCCGATTATGGCCGCCGGTCTCGATGCTGGAAATGTGCCTGATACCGCTGCGGTAGAAAACAGGTTGCCAGATGCTCGCCAGCTGGCTGTCGGACAACTCGCTGCTGTACCGCCGCGTCCTGCCGACTATCAGTGGGCTCCTGTCCGGTTGTCAGACAACCAGAGCCAATGGGGACAGCAGCTGGTTAACCTGCTTCAGGACAAGGTTGAACTGCAGGTCAATCAACAGGTGAAACAGGCTCATATCCGGCTGGACCCGCCAGAGCTGGGGCGACTGGAGTTGACCGTCAAGCTCGATGGTGACCGGCTTAATGTCCAGTTGAACGTGACCAATCCGGCGGTGCGCGATGCGATGATCCAGTCGATGGAGCGCTTGCGCATGAGCCTGGCGCCCCATCATGCCGGCGGGGTCGAGGTCAATGTGGGGCAGGGCGGCGAACAGGGACAGCAGGAGCGGTGGCAACAGGATAAGATCCTGGCTGGCCGCCGCCAGTGGCAGGATGATCCGGACTCCCAATGGGATACGGTGCACGACTGGCTCAATACACTGGTCTGATTTTTAACCCGTAATAACGAGAGTGGTTTTACATTATGCGGCGTGTCATGAAGTGGTTGATGATATTCGTCATGGCTCTGTGTCTGTTGGCCATACTGGCCTATGGCGCATGGCTTAAACGCGATGTGGTCGAAGTCTGGCTCGGGTTGGCAGAGCCAAAGCCAGAGCTGAGCAGTACACCGTTATTCAAGCCGATGGAACGCTTTGTCATCAGTCTGGAAGGAGGTGAACAGTCCCATTATCTGGTGCTGGAGCTGGCACTGGTGACCTATAACCCGGCGCAGGTTGCCAAGCTGGATGAACTGACGCCACTGATCCGCAATGCCATGGTGCAGTATTTTAGCCACCGTTCCCATGACGACGTAAAAGTCGAACTGCAGAATATTTCCAAGTTGCAGGTCTCACTGCGCGACAAGCTGGTCACTACGGTACAGGGATATGGCTACAAGCCCTATCTGGATGAAGTGCTGATCACCAAGGTGCTGGTACAGTAGCCACGATATGACTGATTCCGTTTGGGATGCTCAACAAGAGTTTGCCGATACTCCGCAACTTCCTCGCACGGGAGAGCCCGCTATTCTTGCTCGCTATCTACCCTTGGTGAAGCGAGCCGCCAGCCATCTGCGCAGCCAGGTCAGTGCCTGTTTTGATCAGGAGGACATGGAGCAGGTGGGAATGATGGGATTGCTGGAGGCGTGGCGCCGTTATGGCAGCGAGCCCGATGCCCAGTTTGAAAGTTATGCTTTCAAACGGATCCGTGGTGCCATGCTCGATGAGTTGCGCCGTCTGGACTGGCGACCCCGTCAGCTGCGACAGCAGGTGCATGGCCATAATCAGGTGCAGCGTGAACTGCACAATCGTTTGGGGCGCCCCCCCTCAGAGCAAGAACTTGCTACTGCGCTCGACTGTTCGGTGGATGAGGTGCGTCAGTTGTCCTACGCCAGCCAGGCTGAAGCGCTGCAGAGTCTGGAAGAGTGGCTGGAGAATGGCGGCAAAGCTCCGACCACAGAGTCTGATGATGTCGATATGGCGATGACCATCAGCAAGGTGTTGGCCACTCTGGATAAACGAGAGCAGTTATTGCTTTCCCTCTATTACCAGCAAGAGCTCAATATGAAAGAGATCGCGCTGGTGCTGGGATTAACCGAATCCCGGGTTTGTCAGCTGCACAAGCAATGTGTACTTCAGCTAAAGCAGCGATTGGTCGACTCCATATAGTAGTGCTTCACCTTTACTGGTGACCCTTCTTGTATCGTGCGGGAACATTCATGCAAAAACAGATTGGCATCGGCGTCATATTAGTGTGCGTGCTTGGTGGCTTCATGATGGCCGGGGGAAACCTCGCCGCCTTGTGGCAGCCAGCCGAGCTCATCATCATCATCGGCGCAGCGGTAGGCTCCATGTTTCTGGGCAACTCGAAAGAGGTGATGCATGAAATGTGGCGGCAGATAAAGATGTGCTTCAAAGCGAACAAAGAAGAGAAAGAGGTCTATCGTGAGCTGTTGACTCTGATGCATCAACTGCTTGAAGAGACACGCAACAAGGGGATGAAGGCGCTCGACGAGCATATTGAAAATCCCCAGCAGAGCTCGGTTTTCTTGATGTATCCCCAGATTTCGGAAGATCCCCAACTGCTTGGTTTCATTATCGATAACCTGCGTCTGCTCGGAATGGGCAAGATCACACCCCATGAACTGGATACAGTGCTGGAGCAGGAGATCATGGCCATTGAAGAGGACATGCTCAAACCGGCCCATGCCTTGCACAAAACCGGCGAGGCCTGCCCGGGCTTCGGCATTCTTGCTGCGGTGATGGGGATCATCATCACCATGCAGCAACTGGATGGCCCACTGAGCAATATCGGTGTCCATGTGGCGGCCGCTCTGGTGGGCACCTTTATCGGTATTTTCCTCTGCTACTGCTTGCTGGAGCCAATTAGCAATGCCATGGAAGAGATGGTCAAGCGCCGTATCGGTTTGTTGATGTGCATCAAGTCGATCCTGATTGCCCAGTTGCGTGGCAAAACACCGCTGCTTGCCGTCGATTCGGGTCGCAAGATCCTGGAGCCTGAAGTCAAACCAAGCTTCCTTGAGCTGGAAGATTGGGTGACCAACAGGGCGATGTAATGCGCAATCACGAACAGATTATCGTCAAGCGCCAGCAGCGTCGTAACAGCGGTCCCAAAGGGGGAGGCGCCTGGAAGGTGGCATTTGCCGACTTCACGTTGGCCATGATGGCGTTCTTCATGGTGCTTTGGATCCTCGCTGTGTCAAATCAGGAGGAGCGGGAAGTCGTTGCCAGCCGCCTGCGGGACTACAGCATCATGGACAGTGAGGCCAACCCGTTTGATATTCGCAACAGCCCCTATCCTGTCGATCTCGGGGGTAATCCTTCAGTGATGGATGAGTTGAATCCCAAGTTCGATCAGCAGGGCCAGCTGATGCCCAAGCATATGGACCGTAATCAGAGCATTTTTTCTGACGGCCCGGGCGGCGGGTATGAAAAGCTGTTGATAGGTAAGCTTGAGGGTGAGGCCCAGATGAAGCAGCTGGCCAGCTTTATCGACCATCTTGCTGAGCAGATGCAGGCGAAGAATAACCTCGAGATTCAAATTGTTCCCCAAGGATTGCGGATCCTGATTCGTGATGACGCGGATCGGGAAATGTATAGCCGAGGAAGTGCCCGCATCAGCCCTTTCTTTCGCCATATGTTGATGGCATTGGCCCCCATATTCCAGCGTATCGAGAATCGGGTCATGATTTCTGGCCATACCGACAGCACACCGTTTGCCAGTGACAACTACAGCAACTGGGAACTCTCGTCAGACCGCGCCATGATGGCAAGACGGGTGTTGCTGGCAGGCGGCATGCCACCTGAACGGGTCGGGCAGGTTGTCGCGATGGCCGATACCATGCTGGAAGATACCCGGAATCCACAAAGCAGCCGTAATCGGCGCATTGAATTGTTGGTCATGACAACTCAGGCAGAAACCAATCTGGAGCAACTTTTCAGCTCCCAAACGCAAGCGGCAGCCACCCATGCCAAGGAGATGATTTCCCATGGACGACCCTGAGATCGAGTTTCCGCTGCATTCCTCGCACAATGATCCACGCAGAAAGGTACCTCGCTGGTATTTGCACGATGGAACAACGCCTTTCGAGTCACAGAGTTGCGGGATTGCGGCCAGATTGCTGATTTCGGGATTGCTGTTTGACAAGAGTATCGGCCGCGCAGTGATCAAAGATATTGGCCCGGGCGGGGTCGGTTTCCTTGCTCCGGCTCGATTTGAATTACCCGAAACGGTGACGCTCTCCCTGTTGCCGCGAATTGCGCTGGATTGCAACATCACTCATCGTCGCGCCATTGGCCGGCAGCTCTGCTTTTACGGGGCTCGCTGGTCATATCCGGAAGAGGTTGATTTGGCTCCGGTACTGAGCCATTGGCGCCACTGTTTCATGGTGCCGCAATCAGCGGCCGCTTCTGCTGAATCCCAAGAGGATCAGGCAAGCGTTCCAGCCTGATCTCGCCTCGACTCATATCAAGCCCCCTGGCAGCTTTCAGCAACAGGGGATCATGCAGACTGTCCAGTGAGACCGCTTTGACAATGGCGGTCGCTCCTTTCTTCTGGTTGGCGGTGGGGGCCTTGCCCTTGCTATAGACGATCGGGCAATTGGTTATCCCTTGTGCGACAGGGAGTTGCCAGGCCGGATTCCAGCGGCTGGCTTCATTCATTGATACGCCCTTTGCCTGAGCCCACGCGGGTAGTGAGCAGCCATCCGGATGACGGAATATTTGCAAGTCATTGCCGCTGAGCCATGGCGGAAGTTGAAACTGATAGCTGTCAGCCATATCAAGCAGTCTTGCCAGCGCAACAAAGCGCGCGACATAAAAGCGTGTTTCAGTCGGAAGCTCCAGTTCCCATATATTACGTGTCCCCGCTTTTAAAACCGCATTGAGTACCCGCCCTTCTCCTGCGTTGTAGGCGGCCAAAGCAAGCAGCCAGTCATTGCCAAAGAAGCGATACAGCCATGCCAGATAGGAAAGGGCTGCCTCTGTCGCCAGTGGTAGTGAATAGCGCCCATCAAATTCGTTGGTGATGGGAATAGCAAATCGGGTGGCGGTATCTGGCATCAGCTGCCAAGGGCCTGCGGCGCCTGCAGCAGAGACCACATCCAATCGGTAACTGCTTTCCAGTAAAGGAACAAAGGCAAGCAAGGGCGGCAGTTTGCGTTCGTGAACCTGTTCCGCGACCCAGCGAATAACGGGCTGTGTCTCCGCAAGACGTTGTTGAAGATAAGGGCGCTGCTTCAGCAAGAATTGCTGCTGCTGGCTGACCAAGTCGACCCCTTTTCCCTGAATCGGGACAGGGAAACCAGCTTGCCACTGATAATTGTGATAAGCATGGCAAGATGTTGATATCATTAACATCCCGCTCATTAGCAAAAAAACGAGCCGGGTCATGGGGCAATTGTTGAGCAAGGATCGCGCAATAATAAAAACATGATATATCTCAACAGTTTTTTGAATTTAAGGTCGTCTGATCATGTGTAATCCAGGACGTAGCAAGCATGATAACACGAGTAAAAAAGAGCCCAAATTCGGGTAAAGCGATTCAGAAGTTTTTGCTGTATCTGATACTCGCCAATTTCATTCTGATGGGCTTGTACATTGGTTACGCTCAAGAGCTGACATTTGCCACCAATATTCTGCTGACATCCCTGCTGATTATTTACAATCTGTTGCTTTGTCAGTTGGTGTCTCTGCGTGCTCGCCGTTCGAAAGATGGTTACATCATCTATCCAGTGATATGTGTCAGTATTTTGCTCTGTGCAGTGGTATTGTTCCGTTTCATCATATCGCCCAGATAGTGACCGCTCACCGACTTGTTGCTTATTAATCACTTTCTGTTTTTTCAGCAATAACTCTTGGAAAATCAACCCACTCAATCTGCGGTATGCAATTGCTGCGTCAATATGTTCCCTCTGTCCCATCTCCTTGCTTGAAAAGCCCCCTGCACGTCCTTAAACTTCAAGGTGGGGAAAAGTGGATCAAAGTGGTTTTTAGAGGGGCAATCTGCCTGCTCATTCACCTTCAGGGAATGCAATTTGTTGCGTGGCGCTCATGCCATCAGCCTGGACAGTAAAGGGCGGCTGGCAATTCCGACCAAATTTCGTGATTGGCTGCGCGATGAAAGCGACGGCCAGCTGGTCTGCACCATCGATATTGCCCATCCCTGTCTGCTGCTTTATCCCCTGAATGAATGGGAAGAGGTCGAGCGCAAGCTCAAGACTCTCTCCAGCATGAATCCGCAAGAGCGCCGTTTGCAGCGTCTGCTGCTGGGACATGCAACCGAATGCGAGTTGGATGGCAATGGCCGTCTGCTGCTCAGTCAGCCACTGCGCAACCATGCGGGGCTGGACAAGAAAATCATGCTGGTGGGCCAGCTCAACAAGTTTGAGCTGTGGGATGAAGCCCGCTGGCAACAACAGGTCAATGACGACATCTTGGGTCTGCCCGGGGACGATTGGGCAAGCTCACCACGACTACAGGATTTCTCTTTATAAATGACCCAAGCCGCTGAACACATCACAGTGCTGCTGCACGAAGCCGTTGAAGGCCTGGCCATCAAGCCGGACGGTGTCTACGTCGACGGTACTTTTGGCCGTGGTGGTCATTCTCGTCTGATCCTGCAGCACCTTGGCCCCAATGGCCGCCTGATCGCCATCGACCGCGATCCCCAGGCGATCGCCGAAGCGGCCAAGATCCAGGATCCCCGTTTCGAAATCGTGCATGGCCCCTTCTCTGGCATTGCCTCCTATCTGGATGAGCGCGGTTTGCTGGGCAAGGTGGATGGCTTCCTGCTGGATCTGGGGGTCTCTTCACCCCAGTTGGATGATGCCGAGCGCGGCTTCAGCTTTATGAAAGATGGTCCGCTCGATATGCGGATGGACCCCACCTCCGGTCAGAGCGCCGCCGAGTGGCTGGCCAAGGCCGATGTGGATGACATCGCCTGGGTGCTGAAGACCTTCGGTGAGGAGCGTTTTGCCAAGAAGATCGCCCGCGCCATCGTGCATGACCGTGTGACCGAGCCTTATGTGCGTACCCGCCAACTGGCCGAGATGATTGCCCGGGTCAATCCGAGCAAGGAGAAGGGCAAGCATGCGGCAACCCGCAGTTTCCAGGCCATTCGCATCTATATCAACAGCGAGCTGGACGAGATCGAAACCGCGCTCAACGGTGCACTGGAAGTGTTGGCACCACATGGCCGCCTGTCAGTGATTAGCTTCCATTCGCTGGAAGACCGATTGGTAAAGCATTTCATCCGCAAGCACGAGAAGGGGCCGGAAGTGCCTTACGGCATTCCGTTGACCGAGGCCCAACTGGCTGGGGGTCGCAAATTGAAGTCGGTCGGCAAGGCACTCAAGCCTTCTGATCATGAAGTATCTGAAAACAGCCGGTCACGCAGCTCGGTGCTGCGGGTTGCCGAACGGCTGGCGGAGTAAGCGATGAGCGAAGTGCGTGTTCATCTGGCCAAGGAGATCGTTGCCGATCTCTGGCGGCACAAGCTGCAGATTTTTCTGTCGGTCGCCGTGCTGGTGACCGCGTTTGCCGTGATCCTGGTGACCAACATGACCCGTGGTCTGACGGCCAAGCAGAACGATCTGATGGCGGAAGAGGATCGCCTCAATATCGAATGGCGCCACCTGTTGCTGGAACAGGGCACCCTGGCTGAACACTCCCGGGTGGCGAGTCTGGCGATGGACAAGTTGCAGATGGGTCGTCCGCTGGTGACCACCGAGAAGGTAATTACCCAACCATGAAACGCAAGGCTACAGCCAAAGCTGCCAAAGCGAATGTCAAAGCGCCATCGATCTATCCGTGGCGCTTTCGCACGCTTGCGGTGTTTATCGGCATCGCGTTTGTGGGTCTGATCCTGCGTCTGGCCTGGATCCAGGTGATCAATCCGGATCGTCTGCGTCAGGAGGGTGACATGCGCTCCCTGCGTACCACCTCTACCCAGGCGGTGCGCGGTATGATCACCGATCGCAACGGCGAGCAGCTGGCGGTTTCTGTGCCGGTCGAAGCGGTCTGGGCCGATCCCAAGACGGTACACGAGTCCGGTGCCATCAATAATGAGCGAGCCTGGCTGGCGCTCTCCGCCGTGCTCAAGCTCGACATCAATACCCTCAAACACCGCATCGCCAACCCCAGCAAGCGCTTCGTCTATCTGCAGCGTCAGGTTACTCCTGCGGTGGCGGAATATATCAAGGGGCTCAAGCTGGGTGGCGTCTACCTGCGCCCCGAAGCGCGCCGCTTCTATCCGACCGGCGAAATCAGTGCCCATCTGGTGGGGGTGACCAACATCGATGGCAGCGGTATTGAAGGGATCGAGCGCAGCTACAACGAGTGGCTGACGGCGACACCCGGCGAAATGCGGGTGCGCAAGGATCGGCAGGGCCGCGTCATCGAACGGCTTGGCATCGTCAAAGAGGGCAAGAACGCCAACGATCTGCAGCTCAGTATCGATCAGCGGGTGCAGGCACTGGCCTACCGTGCCCTCAAGCGGGCAACCGACGAGAACAAGGCGACCTCCGGCTCCATGGTGATGCTGGATATCAAGACCGGTGAAGTGCTCGCCATGGTCAACACCCCCTCCTATAACCCGAATAACCGAGGCCAGTATCAGAGCTTCCGGGTACGCAACCGGGTGGTGACCGATACCTACGAGCCGGGTTCGACCGTCAAGCCATTGATTTTGCTCAGTGCCTTGCAGGCAGGTGTCACCAGCTGGAAGGATTTCATTCCCGGTGGGCCGCTTTTTATCGGTGCCAAGCAGATCAAGGACGTCAGTATCCACAAGGCGACCAACCTCTACGACATCCTGCGTTACTCCTCCAACATCGGTATGTCGCGCATCGCGCTGCGGATGCCGGCGCAGGAGATGATCAATACCCTCAGCATGTTCGGTTTCGGCATGGATACCGGCAGCGGGCTGATGGGCGAGAGTAGCGGCATGCTGCCTCAGCGTCGTCGTTGGTCCGATATCGAGCGGGCAACCCTCTCGTTCGGTTATGGTCTGCGGGTCACCCCGCTGCAGCTGGCTTCCGCCTACGCCACCCTGGCCAACAAGGGCAAGCGGGTGCCGCTCTCCATCGTCAAGGTGACTACGCCGCCCAAGGGTGAGCAGGTTATCGATCACAACAACGCCGCTGCCATGTTGCAGGCGCTGGAGTATGTGGTCGACAACGCCATTCCCAAAGCCAAGATCCCGGGCTATCGGGTTGGCGGCAAGAGTGGTACCGCCAAGGTCGCCGTCGCCGGTGGCTATGGCAAGGATTACATGGCCTGGTTTGCCGGTTTCGCACCCGCCAGTGATCCCCGTTTCGTCATGGTGGTGGTGATCAACGAGCCAAAAGGCAGCGCCTATTATGGCGGCGCCGTGGCTACCCCACCGTTTGCAGAGGCCATGGGCGGGGTGCTGCAGCTCTTCAATATTCGTCCCGATGCGGTGCCGCCAGCGGTGCCCACCAAACTTGCCCGTACGGAGGCTTCTCTTGTCCCGCGCACTTGATGCATTACTGCGCCCCTTCGGTATCCTGGCGCCGGAGCTCACCTTGACCGATATCCAGCTGGATAGTCGGCGGGTTGGCCCCGGCTCGCTCTTCGTGGCCATTCGTGGTCACCAGGTGGATGGCAGACGGTTTATCGAACAGGCGGTGGCTCAGGGAGCGACCGCTGTTGTGTTTGAGGAGGATGGTGAATTTATCCCACCATCGACTCCGGTTCCCTGTATCGGGATGCGGGATCTGCCCGCTCACCTCTCTGAGCTCTCCGGATATTTCTACGACCAGCCAGCGAACAAGCTGCAACTGGTGGGGATCACCGGCACCAATGGCAAGAGCACCACGGCACTGCTGGTCGCCAACTGGCGCACCCTGCTGGGTGGCAAGGCGGGTGTGATGGGCACCATCGGCAACGGCCTGTTTGGCAATCTGATCGAAGCGGAAAATACCACCGGTAGCGCCGTGCAGGTGCAAGCCAATCTGGCTGCGCTGCAAGTGCAGGGGGCGGATCTGGTGGCGATGGAAGTTTCAAGCCACGGTCTGGTACAGCACCGTGTTGCCGCACTGCCGTTTGCCGCTGCCGTTTTCACCAACCTGAGCCGGGATCACCTCGACTACCACGGCACCATGGAAGCCTATGGCGCCGCCAAGGAGCAGCTGTTGCAGCTGGTCGATGAGTCGAATGCGGTGATCAACCGTGATGACGAGTTGGGTGCCAAGTGGATCGAAAAATACCCGGCAGCGGTGGCGTTCAGCGTTAATGGCCCGATCGAAAACCATTCTGGCCGTCAACTAACGGCGCAGCAGCTCGATTTTCACCAGCAAGGTTTTCGCGCGCAGATTAACTCCAGCTGGGGGAATGGTGTATTATCCGCCCCCTTGCTCGGGCGCTTCAACGTCAGCAATGTGCTGGCCGCGATGGGCGTGATGCTGGTGCTCGGTTACGACTTCAACGAGCTGCTGGCGACAGCGCCTCAATTGCAGCCGGTGACCGGTCGCATGGAGTGTTTTGGCGGTGGCGATACGCCGCTGGCGGTGGTCGATTACGCCCACACACCGGACGCGCTGGAGAAGGCATTGCAGGCCCTGCGGGTGCACTGCACAGGCCAGCTCTGGTGCCTGGTCGGCTGTGGTGGCGACCGCGATCGCGGCAAGCGCCCCATGATGGCCGCCATGGCCGAGCAGTATGCGGATCGCGTGATCCTGACCGACGACAATCCCCGTACCGAGGAGCCGGCCCGGATCATGGCCGACATGGTGGCGGGTCTTCGCGATCCTGCTGCGGTGCAGGTGGAGCACGACCGGGTCAAGGCGATTGTGCTGGCCATTGGTCAGGCGAGTAAACAGGACATCATCCTGGTGGCCGGTAAGGGTCACGAGGATTATCAGATCATTGGAACCGACAAGCGGCACTACAGCGACCGGGAAACCGTCGCGGCCGCCTTGCACACATTATTGGAGTCATTCAAATGATGACCCTCAGGCTTGCCGAGCTGGCGCAGGTACTCGATGCCCGTCTGATTGGTGACGACGGCGAGATCACCGTCGTCAGTACCGACACCCGCACTCTGGGCGCGGGGGCCCTGTTCGTTGCTCTGCGCGGCGAGCGCTTCGATGCCCACGATTTTTGCGAGCAGGCTGTTCAGGCAGGGGCCTCTGCCCTGCTGGTTGAGCGTGAACTGCCGCTGGCCATCCCCCAGCTGGTGGTGACCGACACTCTGAAAGGACTGGGCCGCCTCGGCAAACTGGTGCGCGAGCGCATCAACCCGAAAGTGCTGGCCATTACCGGCAGCTGCGGCAAGACCACTGTGAAGGAGATGGCAACCGCCATCCTGCGCAACGAAGGGGAAGTACTGGCCACCACTGGCAACTTCAACAACGAGGTGGGCGTGCCGCTCACCCTGCTGCGCCTCGAGCCGCAGCACAAGTTTGCGGTGATGGAGCTGGGTGCCAACCATCCGGGCGAGATCGCCTGGACTACCTCGCTGGCCAAACCCGATGCCGCCATCATCAACAACGTGGCGGCGGCCCATCTGGAGGGCTTCGGCTCGCTGGAAGGCGTGTTTCACGCCAAGAGCGAAATCTTTGAGGGGCTGAGCGAAGGCGGCACCGCCATCGTCAATGCCGACAACGAATTCTGGCCGAAGTGGCGGGAACGCGGCATTCAGTGCGCCTTCTCCATCGAAGATCAGAGCCAGCCGTTCCATGCGCGCAACCTTGTACTCAACGAACAAGGCTGCGCCGAGTTCGTGATGGTGACCCCGCAGGGTGAGCTGAGCCTGACTCTGGCGATCCCGGGTCGCCACAACGTGGCCAACGCACTGGCTGCCGCCGCGGGCTGTCTGGCCCTCTGCGCATCCCTCGCCTGTGTCAAGGCGGGGCTGGAACAGATGGCGCCGGTCAAGGGGCGCTTCTGCGTCCAGCGCTGGGGTGGTCTGACTCTGGTGGATGATACCTACAATGCCAGCGTGGAATCCGTGCTGGCGGGCATCGATGCCCTGACCGCCATGGGTGGCTTCAAGGTGCTGGTGTTTGGTGATATGCGGGAACTGGGTGAGGAGTCTGCCGAGCAACACGCCCGGGTTGGCCGTCATGCCCGCGAGCGCGGTCTGGATGCCGTGCTGACAGTGGGGGAAGAGAGTCGCCACACCGCAGATGCCGCGGCGGGCCGACATTTCGATAACAAGGCGTCGTTGTTTGAAGTGCTTGCGCAAATGATAAATACACATCAGGAAATTTCGATTCTGGTCAAGGGCGCCCGTGGCTCCCGCATGGAAGATATCGTCGAGATGGTCAAAGGCCATCAGGAGTCAGCCACATGCTAGTCTGGCTGGCCGAACTGCTCACCCCGCACTTCACCTTCTTCAACGTCTTCTCCTACCTGACGTTTCGCGCCATCCTGTCGATCATCACCGGACTGGGGGTTGCCCTCTGGATGGGGCCACGCCTGATCCGTCGCCTGCAGATCCTGAAGTTTGGTCAGGTGATCCGCAACGACGGTCCCGAGTCCCACCTCAGCAAGCGGGGCACCCCGACTATGGGTGGCCTGATGATCATTGCGGCGATTTTCACGTCTGTGCTGCTCTGGTGCCGCCTCGACAACCCCTATGTCTGGCTGGTGCTGTTTGTGCTGGGTGCCTACGGCGCCATCGGCTTTGCCGACGACTACCTCAAGGTGGTGCGCAAGAATACCGACGGCCTGATCGCACGCTGGAAGTATTTCTGGCAATCCGCGGTAGCGCTGGCGGTGGCGGTGTTTCTCTATGCGACCGCAACCCATGAGGGCCAAACCCAGCTGGTGGTGCCTTTCCTCAAGGATGTGATGCCGCAGCTTGGCCTGATGTTTATCGTGCTGACCTACTTTGTCATCGTCGGCACTTCCAATGCGGTCAACCTGACCGACGGTCTCGACGGCCTGGCCATCATGCCGACCGTGATGGTGGCGGGGGGCTTTGCCCTGATCGCCTGGGCTACCGGTAACGTCAACTTTGCCAGCTACCTGCACATTCCCTACGTGCCCTATACCTCCGAGCTGGTGATCGTCTGTACCGCCATCGTCGGGGCGGGTCTTGGTTTCCTCTGGTTCAACACCTATCCGGCGCAGGTCTTTATGGGGGACGTCGGTTCCCTGGCACTGGGCGGCGCGCTTGGCACCATCGCCGTGCTGGTCCGTCAGGAGTTCCTGCTGGTGATCATGGGCGGCGTCTTCGTGATGGAGACCGTCTCGGTGATCCTGCAGGTGGGTTCATACAAGCTGCGCGGCGTGCGGATCTTCCGCATGGCGCCGATCCATCACCACTACGAGAAGAAGGGCTGGCCGGAGCCGCGCGTCATCGTTCGCTTCTGGATCATCACCCTCGTGCTGGTGCTGCTGGGTCTTGCCACCCTGAAGGTGAGGTAAGGCCATGGTCATCATCATCGGATTGGGCAAAACCGGACTCTCCTGTGTCGATTACTTCCTCGGCCGTGGCGTGACGCCATTGGTGATGGATACCCGTGCCAACCCGCCCGGCAAGGAGCAACTGCCGCCTGAGGTAGAGCTCATTCACGGTCTCGACGAGGCGCTGCTCAAGCAGGCGCACATTATCGTCGCGAGCCCGGGTATCGCGCTGGCGACCCCCGAACTGAAAGCGGCTGCCGAGTGTGGCGTGCAGATCGTCGGTGATATCGAGCTGTTTGTGCGCGAGACCCAGACTCCGGTCATCGCCATTACCGGCTCCAACGGCAAGAGCACTGTCACTACCCTGGTGGGCGAGATGATTGCCGAAGCCGGCCTCAATGTCGGCGTAGGTGGCAATATCGGCACGCCTGCGCTGGAGCTGCTCAAGCAGCCGATGGATCTCTGCGTGCTGGAGCTCTCCAGCTTCCAGCTGGAAACTACTCACAGTTTGCGTGCTGCCGCCTCCGTAGTGTTGAACCTCTCAGAAGATCACATGGATCGTTATCAGGGCATGGCCGACTATCGCGCCGCCAAGATGGAGATCCATCAGCACTCCAAACACATTCTGGTCAATCGTGACGATGCCCAGACCCTGCCCGATGTGGGTCAGGTGTGGCAGAGCTTTGGTCTCGATTGCAATGGCTATGGCCGTTGCCTGCTGGATGGCCGCTACTGGTTGACGTTGCACGGTGAACCACTGCTGGCGGTAGACGAGATGAAGATCGTCGGTGCCCACAATCAGGCCAACGCGCTGGCTGCCATGGCGCTGTGTGATGCGGTCGGTATTCCCCGTGCGGCTCAGCTTACCGTGCTGCGTCGCTTCGAGGGCTTGCCCCATCGCGCCCGTTTCGTGCGGGAGGTGAACGGGGTGCGCTGGATCAACGACTCCAAGGCCACCAACGTGGGAGCCACGCTGGCTGCCGTTGCCGGTGTGCGCGAGTCGGTCAAGGGGCGCCTGCTGCTGCTGGCCGGTGGTCAGGGCAAGGGGCAGGATTTTGGCCCGATCCAGGCGCTGCTGGGCAACCAGATCGATCACATGTACTGCTTCGGTCAGGATGCCGAGGTGCTGCTGGCACTGGGCGAGCAGACCGAACGGGTGGCCGACCTGGCCGCTGCGGTTGCCAAAGCGGCTGCCGATGCCAAGCCCGGTGACTGGGTGCTGCTGGCGCCAGCCTGTGCCAGCCTCGATCAGTTCAAGTCGTTCGAGGTGCGCGGCGATCGTTTCACCGAGATGGTGCTGGCACTATGAACGCCCTTCGCGCAGCAGCAGGTCTGTTCCAGCGCTGGTTGTTACCGGCGCGTCCTGCCGGTCTCTACGATCGGCAGCTGGTACTGCTGGCGCTCTCCCTGATGGCGGTCGGGGTGGTCATCGTGGCCTCGGCGTCGATCCCCGAGGGGATTGCGCTGGGGGATGACCCCTTCATGTTTGTGAAGCGTCACGCCCTGTTTCTGGTGATGGCGCTCGGTATCTCCTGGTTTGTGTTGCAGGTGCCGATGGCGCGCTGGCAACAGCACAACGGCCCCATGCTGCTGCTGGCGATCTTGATGCTGGTGCTGGTGCTGCTGGTGGGGCGAAACGTTAACGGTGCGGTGCGCTGGTTGCCGCTCGGCCCCTTCAACCTGCAGCCTGCCGAGTTTGGCAAGCTGGCGCTGTTTGTCTATCTGGCCGGTTATCTGGTGCGGCGCCAGAGCGAAGTGCGTGAAGCCTGGATCGGCTTCCTGAAACCGCTGGCGGTGTTCGGGGTGCTGGCGGTCTTGCTGCTGTTGCAGCCTGACCTGGGTTCCACCGTGGTGATGTTCGTTACCTCGTTCGGCATGCTGTTTCTGGCCGGTGCCCGACTGGGACAGTTTTTGACCCTGATCGGCGCGGGCCTCGGTTCGGTGGTGATGTTGATCATCGTCGAGCCCTACCGGATGCGGCGGGTGACCTCCTTTATGGATCCCTGGGCCGATCCGTTCGGCAGCGGCTACCAGTTGACCCAGTCGCTGATGGCGTTTGGTCGTGGCAGCTGGTTTGGCGAAGGGCTTGGCAACTCTATCCAGAAGATGGAGTACCTGCCGGAAGCGCATACCGACTTCGTGTTTGCGATCCTCGGTGAAGAGCTGGGTTACGTCGGGGTGCTGGGCGCCCTGTTCCTGATTTTTGCGCTGGCGGTCAAGGCGCTCAAGCTGGGGCATCGCGCGCTGGTGGCAGAGCGGCTCTATGACGGTTATCTGGCGATCGGCATCGGCATCTGGTTCAGCTTCCAGACCTTCGTCAACGTCGGCGCGGCCAGCGGCATGATGCCGACCAAGGGCTTGACCCTGCCGTTGGTGAGTTACGGTGGTTCCAGTCTCATCATCATGTCGGTGGCGGTGAGCATGTTGATTCGAATCGATTTTGAGTTGCGTCAGGCGACAGCCCAGGCGCGCGTGCGGGAGGTTTAGTGAGCAAGACTCTTTTGGTGATGGCAGGTGGTACCGGTGGGCATGTGTTCCCCGGTCTGGCCGTGGCCGATCGCCTGAAGGCCCAAGGCTGGACTGTCCACTGGCTCGGCACTGCCGACCGGATGGAGGCGGAGCTGGTGCCCGCCCACGGTTATCCCATCTCCTTCATCGATATTCAGGGAGTGCGTGGCAACGGCATCAAGCGACTGCTGGTGGCGCCCTATCGCATCGTCAAATCGATCCTGCAGGCGCGTCAGGTACTCAAGACCGTTCGCCCTGATGTGGTGCTCGGCATGGGCGGTTTTGCTTCCGGCCCGGGTGGCGTGGCGGCCTGGTTCTCCGGTATCCCGTTGCTGCTCCATGAGCAGAATGCCGCTGCCGGCATGACCAACAAGCTGCTGGCCCGTATCGCCAGGCGGGTGCTGATGGCATTTCCGGGTGCCTTCGCGCCGAGCCGTCGCACCGCCGTGGTCGGTAATCCGGTGCGTCCCGAAGTGGTCGCCCTGCCGGATCCGCAACTGCGCAGCGGGGATGAGCCACTGCATCTGCTGATCGTGGGTGGCAGTCTGGGAGCGCGGGTGCTCAACGAGCAGGTACCTGCTGCGGTGGCGGCATCCGGCGTGCCCATGGAAGTGCGTCACCAGTGTGGCAAGGGCAATGCCGAGGCTGTCTCTGCTGCCTATGCCCAGCACGGCATCAATGCCGAGGTGAGCGAATTTATCAAGGATATGGCCAGCGCCTACGCCTGGGCCGATCTGGTGGTCTGCCGTGCCGGTGCGCTGACTGTTTCCGAAGTGGCTGCCGCCGGTGTGGCCGCCATTTTCGTGCCGCTGCCCCATGCGGTGGATGATCACCAGACCCGTAACGCCCTGACCCTGGTCGACGGCGGAGCGGCCGAGTTTCTGCCCCAGTCCGAGCTGAACACAGCCTCACTGGCGGCACGCTTGACCTGGTTGGCAGGTCGCCGGGAGACCCTGTTTAACATGGCGAAAGCGGCTCGCCGCGTCGCCATCACGGATGCGGCCGAGCGGGTTGCCGATGAGTGCAAACAGCTCGCAACCGGGCAGCGTGGTAAAGATTGATGAGCAAGGTTGCAGCGGTGACACCGGGCAGCCTTGTACCTGTATGTATTGATGCCGCCGTGCAGCCGCGCTTTGACGGCACATGGCCTGCGGCAGACTAAAGAGACGATTATGACCAAGGTTGAACTGGCAAAACTGCGCACTGTGATCCCCGAAATGCGCCGCGTGCGTCGCATCCACTTTATCGGCATCGGTGGTGCCGGTATGGGAGGGATTGCCGAAGTGCTTGCCAACGAAGGGTATCAGGTAACGGGTTCTGATCTGGCTCGCAACGCCGTGACCGAGCGGTTGGCCGGACTGGGCGCGCACATCTTCGTCGGGCACAGTGCCGAACACGTTGAGGGGGCCAGCGTGGTGGTGGTCTCTACCGCCATCAAGCAGGACAACCCGGAGCTGCTGGCTGCCCGTGAACTGCGGATCCCGGTGGTGCGCCGCGCCGAGATGCTGGCCGAGCTGATGCGTTTCCGTCACGGCATCGCCATTGCCGGTACCCACGGCAAGACCACCACCACCAGTCTGGTTGCGAGTATCTATGCCGAAGCCGACCGCGATCCGACCTTCGTCATCGGTGGCCTGCTCAACAGTGCCGGCACCAATGCCCGTCTGGGTAGCAGTCGCTACCTGATTGCCGAGGCGGACGAGAGCGACGCCTCTTTCCTGCATCTGCAGCCGATGGTCTCTATCGTGACGAACATCGAAGCGGATCACATGGATACCTACGGCGGTGACTTCTCCAAGCTGAAGGCCACCTTCATCGAGTTTCTGCACAATCTGCCCTTCTACGGGCTGGCGGTGGTCTGTATCGATGATCCGGTGATCCGTGGCATGTTGCCCGAGATTGCTCGCCCGACCCTGACCTACGGTCTCTCTGACGATGCCGATGTGCAGGTGCTGGATTTTGTCCAGACCACCAACCACAGCTGCTTCCGTGTTCGCCGCAAAGAGGCGGGTGAGCTGCAGGTCACCCTCAATTTGCCGGGTATTCACAACGCATTGAACGCCGCAGCGGCGATAGCTGTCGCGACAGAGGACGGTGTCAGCGATGAGGCCATCATCTCTGCACTGGCCAAATTTGAAGGGGTCGGTCGTCGCTTCCAGCAGTATGGCGAGTTTGAAACCGGTCGCGGCAAGGCGATGCTGGTGGACGATTACGGTCACCACCCGAGCGAAGTGAAGGTCACCATCAACGCCGCCCGTGCCGGTTGGCCCGAGAAGCGTCTGGTGATGGTGTTCCAGCCGCACCGTTATACCCGCACCCGCGACCTCTACGAGGACTTCGCCGATGTGCTCTCCAAGGTAGACGTGCTGGTGATGCTGGAGGTTTATGCTGCCGGTGAGGAGCCGATCCCGGGCGCTGATGGACGGGCACTGTGCCGCTCCATTCGCTCGCGCGGCAACCTGGAACCCATCTTCGTCGCTACACCGGATGACGTGCCAGCCGTGCTGGCCGACCTGATCGGCGAGGGGGATTTGGTGCTGACTCAAGGTGCCGGGAACGTCGGGGCGCTGGCCCGTCGTCTCGGAGAGATGAAATTGAGCATAGATAGCATGAAATCTGGCGCCTGAGGGCCCAATGAGTATTTTGACCGCCAAGCCGGGGCCTATATAATGGCGAACCGGTCTGTCAAAGGCCGGTTTAGCGCGTTACACGGGGATCGATCGGGTGGAGGCAAGGGCACAGGGGCGCACCAAGGGTGGCTTCATCGCAGGAGTAGCATTTTTCCTGCTGGTGATATGGGGCTGCTACCGGACGGCGCTGGATGTTAAAGGTTGGCTGACAGATGCCAACCGGTTGCCCATGAGCGAGCTGTTGCTGCAGGGGCAACACCAGTATTTGCAAACCGAAGAGCTGCGGATGGCCGTGCTGGATGGCGCCGAGCTGCGCAACTTCTTCGAATTGGACGTCAACGAATTGCAGGCAAGGCTCAATGCCCTGCCATGGGTGGCCTCGGTCTCGGTACGCAAGAAGTGGCCGAACAAGATCAAGATCTACCTCACGGAACAAGATGTGGCGGCGCGCTGGAATGGCAACCGCTTCGTCAACACCAAGGGCAAGGTATTCAGTGCCCCGGATCGGGTCAAGACGCCGCTGTTGCAGCTGTCAGGGCCGGATGATCAGGCTGCCCGGGTGTTGAAAGAGAGTCGGCAGTACGAGTCGCAACTGGCTGCCAAGGGATACAAGTTGCTGGGGGTGAATCTGACCCCCCGCCATGCCTGGGAACTGACCCTGGATGGCAATATCAAGCTGTTCCTGGGACGCAATGACATTGCGCTCCGGCTGCAGCGGTTTATCGATGCCTTCCCGGTTATCGAACCCCGTGCGCAAGTCGCCTACGTGGATCTTCGATACGACACCGGAATGGCAGTTGGCTGGAAGAAGAGCGAAGAGAAAGTGCATGACCAACACCGCAGATAGGAATTTGATTGTCGGACTGGATATCGGCACAACCAAGGTGGCGGTTCTGGTCGGGGAAGTATTGCCGGATGGTGAACTGAACGTCATCGGTATGGGCAGTCACGCTTCTCGCGGAATGGAGAAGGGCGGGGTCAATGACCTCGACTCCGTGGTCAAGTCACTGCGCCGCGCGGTGGAAGAGGCCGAGATGATGGCAGATTGCCAGATCAGCTCGGTCTATCTGGGGTTGTCCGGCAAGCATATCGACTGCCGCAACGAGACCGGTATGGTGCCCATCTCCGATGAAGAGGTGACCCAGGAGGATGTGGACAACGTGATCCACACCGCCAAGTCGGTTCGCCTCTCCGATGAACTGCGTGTGCTGCATGTGCTGCCTCAGGAGTTTGCCATCGACTATCAGGAAGGGATCAAGAATCCGGTCGGCCTCTCCGGTGTGCGGATGGCAGCCAAGGTTCACTTGATCACCTGCCACAACGACATGGCCCGCAACATTGAGAAATGCGTGGAGAAGGTCGGCTTGCGCGTGGATCAACTGATCTTCTCCGCGCTGGCCTCCAGCTATGCCGTGTTGACCGAAGACGAGAAAGAGCTGGGTGTCTGCGTGGTGGACATCGGTGGCGGCACCATGGATATGTCGCTGTTTACCGGCGGTGCCCTGCGCCACACCAAGGTGATCCCGTACGCTGGCAGCACTGTGACCAGCGACATCGCGTACGCCTTCGGCACGCCGCCGCTCGACGCGGAAGCGATCAAGGTGCGCTACGGTTGCGCCCTCGGCCGTCTGGTCAGCAAGGAAGACAATATTGAAGTACCCAGTGTCGGCGGTCGCCCGGCGCGCAGCCTGCAACGGCAGACACTGGCTGAAGTGATTGAGCCCCGTTACACCGAGTTGCTCTCCATGGTGAATGATGAGCTGGTGCGGGTACAAAGCGAGTTGAAAGCGCAGGGGGTCAAGCATCAGCTGGCAGCCGGTTTGGTCTTGACCGGCGGCGCTGCCCAGATTGAAGGCATTGTGGAGTGTGCAGAGCAGATCTTCCAGAGCCAGGTCCGGGTGGGAGAGCCCATGAACATACGTGGTTTGAGTGATTACGTGCAGGCACCGGTGTACTCGACTGCGGTCGGGTTGCTGCAATATGGCCGCACCCATCAAGCCACAGGTAGCAACAAAGAATATGCCGCCAAGGCAAGCGTCGGTGGCCTGGTCAAACGGGTTAGCAACTGGCTGCGTGGCGAGTTCTAAGAATTTTGCTGAGTCAGGCAAATAAAGCGGAGAGACAACATGTTTGAATTTATGGATAGCCACACTGACGAAGCCGTCATTAAAGTGATCGGTGTAGGTGGCGGCGGCGGTAACGCTGTCGAGCACATGGTTCGTCAAAATATTGAGGGTGTTGAGTTCATTACCGTCAACACCGATGCCCAGGCACTGCGTAACTCCAGCGCCAACACTACCCTGCAGATCGGCGGTGGGATCACCAAGGGTCTGGGTGCCGGAGCCAATCCGGAAGTGGGTCGTGATGCGGCCATGGAAGATCGCGAAGCACTGCGTGAGCTGCTGACCGGTTCCGACATGGTGTTCATCGCCGCCGGTATGGGTGGTGGTACCGGTACCGGTGCTGCGCCGATCGTGGCCGAAGTGGCACGCGAGATGGGCATCCTGACCGTTGCTGTGGTGACCAAGCCGTTCTCCTTCGAAGGGAAGAAGCGGATGGGCTTCGCCGCGCACGGTATCGAAGAGCTCTCCAAGAACGTCGACTCCCTGATCACCATCCCCAACGACAAGTTGCTGAAGGTGCTGGGTCGCGGTATCTCCTTGCTGGATGCCTTCAAGGCGGCCAACGATGTACTGCTTGGCGCGGTACAGGGCATTGCCGAGCTGATCACCCGTCCTGGCTTGATCAACGTCGACTTCGCGGACGTGCGTACCGTTATGCGCGAAATGGGTACCGCCATGATGGGTACCGGTTCCGCCTCTGGTGATGACCGTGCCGAAGAAGCAGCCGAGAAAGCCATCTCCAGCCCGCTGCTGGAAGATGTGGATCTGGCTGGTGCCCGTGGCATCCTGGTCAACATCACCGCCGGTATGGACATGACCATCGAAGAGTTCGAAACCGTGGGTAACGCGGTCAAGGCCTTCGCTTCCGAGAACGCCACTGTAGTTGTGGGTACCGTAATCGATCCGGAAATGCACGACGAACTGCGTGTGACCGTGGTTGCTACCGGTATCGGTGCCGAGCGCAAGCCCGACATCACGCTAGTCAAGAGCAGCCAGGTGCAAGAGCGCCCGGTACGTCAGCCGCTGGTCAGCGACATGATGCAAGGCCGTGTGATGGACGAAGCCCCGGCCAAGGTGGTCAACGCCGAGCCGCAAGCTCGTCGTGAACCGGATTACCTGGATATTCCGGCGTTCCTGCGCAAGCAAGCTGACTAAGCCTCTTATGGCTCTCGTTTGTTTGTTGTTCAAGGAATGTGCTAAGATGGCCTGCCAACGACCATCTGGTCCGGATTTTAAGCTGTTTAGGGTACACCCATGATTAGACAAAGAACCTTGAAAACGAGTGTACAGGCGACTGGTGTCGGCCTGCATTCGGGTCGGAAAGTCACCATGACGTTCCGTCCGGCACCTGTGAACACAGGGATCGTTTACTTGCGTACCGACCTGAATCCTGTGGTGGAGCTGCCAGCCAATGCCGATCAGGTGCGCGATACCGTGCTCTGTACCGCTCTGGTCAACGAAGCCGGTGTCCGTGTCTCTACCATTGAGCACCTCTCCGCCGCGCTGGCCGGGATGGGGATCGATAACCTCTACGTTGAGGTTGACGCGCCCGAGATCCCGGTGATGGACGGCAGTGCGCATCCCTTTATCTACCTGCTGCAGGAAGTCGGGATCCGTGAGCAGAATGCTGCCAAGCAGTTTGTGCGGATCAAGAAGAGCATCCGAGTTGAAGACGGCGACAAGTGGGCGGAATTCCACCCTTATCGCAACGGCTTCAAGATGGACCTCGAGATCGATTTCCAGCATCCGGTCTTTGAAGGGCGCAATCAGCGTTGCGTACTGGATTTCTCCGGTGCCTCCTTCGTGAAAGAGATCAGCCGTGCCCGTACCTTCGGGTTCATGCGTGATATCGAGTACCTGCGTTCCCAGAACCTGGCGCTGGGCGGAAGCCTGGAAAATGCCGTGGTACTGGACGACTATCGGGTGCTGAACGAAGACGGTTTGCGTTATGAGGACGAGTTCGTCAAGCACAAGATGCTGGACGCGATCGGTGACCTCTATATGTGTAACCGCAGCATCATCGGTGAGTTCCGTGCCTACAAGACCGGACATGCCCTGAACAACAAGCTGCTGCGTGCCTTGCTGGCCGAGCAGGAGGCTTGGGAACTGGTGACCTTCGAGGGTGAGGGCGACAAAGCGCCTATCGCTTACTACGATAACGGTCTGGTTCTGGCCTGATAGCTGTGCAACGGAACGTCGGTCCTCTCTCCGCACCGACGTTCCGTCATTTGTTTACTCCATCCTTTAATACCGATTATCTCCCGGTTTTATTTCCCGTGCAGGCTCCTGGCCGCACCTGACCGAGCAGACTGATTTCTATGAGCATTACCCTGATCCTCCACGGCAAGCAGCGACGCAAGTTGCACCTGCCCAAACAACGTCTGGCCTGGGTCGGCGGTATTCTCTTCTCCCTGTTAGCCCTTGGTGGTGGTTGGCTCTGGCAGAGCTGGCACCAGAAAATGGAGGCGCTGGAAGTGGCGCTTGCCGTTGCCGAGCAACAGTCCGTCGACCAGAGTGGCGACGAAGCCCGTGAACAGTTGGCAATGCTGGCTGCGCAGGTGGGCACCATGCAGGGCCAGCTTGGCCGTCTCAATGCCCTCGGTGAACGATTGACCGAGCAGGCCGATCTCGATCCCGACGAGTTCAATTTCAAAGAGCTGCCCCCCATGGGCGGCCCTTCTTATGATGAAGAGCTGGAAGTGAGCCTCAACGAGCTGCAAGCCTCGATGAAGCACCTCAGCCAGCAGCTCAGCAGCCGTGAAGAGCAGCTGTCGGTACTTGAATCTTTCATCATGAATCACCATATCACCGATGCCGGTTTTATTTCCGGCACGCCAGTCAAACAGGAGCGAGTTTGGGTCTCGTCCGGGTTTGGTGGACGGGTCGATCCGTTCAACGGGCGTGCCAAGATGCACAAAGGGGTCGATTTCCGTGGCAAACCCGGAACCCCGATTCTGGCCACCGGGCCCGGCATTGTCAGCTGGGCGGGCCGTCATCCGGAATTTGGCAATATGGTGGAGATTAATCACGGCAATGGCCTGGTCACCCGCTATGCCCACAACTCCAAGTTGCTGGTCGAGGTGGGCACCCTGGTTGATCAGGGTCAGAAGATTGCCTTGATGGGACGCACCGGTCGCGCGACCGGGGTCCATCTGCATTACGAAGTGTTGAAAGATGGTCGTCAGGTCAACCCCGCACGCTTTCTCAGTGCCAGACGGGGTTAGGTTTTTTTCTTCAGGTTCCAGTGACGGAACGCTTTTATAACCAGAAATAGTTGGTACCCATGATTAGCACACTGCTTACCAAGATTATCGGCAGCCGGAACGACAGAACGCTCAAGGCTTTGCGCAAAATTGTAAAACAGGTCAATGCCATGGAGCCGCAGTTCGAGGCTCTGTCCGATGCCGAGTTGCAGGCCAAAACGGCTGAATATCGTCAGCGTATCGAGCAGGGTGAGACCCTGGAGCAGTTGCTGCCGGAAGCGTTCGCGACCGTGCGTGAAGCCTCCAAGCGGGTGTTTGGCATGCGCCACTTCGACGTGCAGCTGATTGGCGGCATGGTACTGAACTCCAACCGCATCGCGGAAATGAAAACCGGTGAAGGTAAGACCCTGACCGCAACCCTGCCAGCTTACCTGAACGCCCTGAGTGGCCGTGGTGTGCACGTGGTGACGGTGAACGACTATCTGGCCAAACGTGACGCTGAGGCAAACCGCCCGCTGTTTGCCTTCCTCGGCATGACCGTCGATTGCAACGTGCCCGGTATGGATGCGTCCCAGAAGCGTGACGCCTACGCCGCCGACATCACCTACGGTACCAACAACGAATTCGGTTTTGACTACCTGCGCGACAACATGGCGTTCTCGCCGGAGCAGCGGGTACAGCGCCCGCTCAACTACGCGCTGGTGGATGAGGTGGACTCGGTGCTTATCGATGAAGCCCGGACTCCGCTCATCATCTCCGGTCCGGCCGAAGACAGCTCCGAGCTCTATATTCGCGTCAACAAGCTGATCCCGCTGCTGGTCAAGCAGGACAAGGAAGACACCGAAGAGTACACCGGCGACGGTCACTACACGGTGGACGAGAAGAACCGTCAGGCCCTGCTGACCGAAAACGGTCAGATCTTCGTGGAAGAGCTGCTCAAGAAAGAGGGGCTGCTGGACGAGAACGACTCCCTGTTCTCCGCCTCCAACATCAGCCTGCTGCACCACGTCAATGCCGGTCTGCGTGCTCACACCCTGTTCGAGCGCAACGTGGACTATATCGTCCAGAAAGACGAAATCGTCATCGTTGACGAGCACACCGGTCGTACCATGCCGGGTCGTCGCTGGTCAGATGGTCTGCATCAGGCCGTTGAAGCGAAGGAAGGGGTGAAGATCCAGAACGAGAACCAGACGCTGGCATCCATCACCTTCCAGAACTACTTCCGTCTCTACAACAAGCTGGCGGGGATGACCGGTACTGCAGATACCGAAGCCTTTGAATTCCAGCAGATTTATGGCCTGGATACCGTGGTTATCCCGACCAACAAGCCGATGGTGCGCAAGGACATGGGCGATCTGGTCTACCTGACCGCCAATGAGAAGTATGCCGCCATCATCGAAGATATCCGTCAGTGCGTGGCCAAGGGCCAGCCTGTACTGGTTGGTACCGTCTCTATCGAGAACTCCGAGCTGCTCTCCGGCATCCTGACCAAGGAGAAGATCCCGCACAAGGTGCTGAACGCCAAGTTCCACGCCATGGAAGCGGAGATCGTTGCCCAGGCCGGTCAGACTGGTGCGGTCACCATCGCGACCAACATGGCCGGTCGTGGTACCGACATCGTGTTGGGCGGCAACTGGCAAGCAGAGATTGCCAAGCTGGAGAACCCGACCAGCGAGCAGATTGCCGAGCTGAAAGCCGCCTGGCAGGTGCGTCACGATGCGGTGCTGGCCGCCGGTGGTCTGCACATTATCGGTACCGAGCGTCACGAATCCCGTCGTATCGACAACCAGCTGCGCGGCCGTTCCGGTCGTCAGGGTGACCCGGGCTCCTCCCGTTTCTACCTCTCCATGGAAGATACCCTGATGCGGATCTTCGCCTCCGACCGCGTGACCGGCATGATGAAGAAGCTGGGCATGGAAGAGGGCGAAGCCATCGAGCACCCATGGGTCACCAAGGCGATCGAAAATGCCCAGCGCAAGGTGGAAGGTCGCAACTTCGACATCCGCAAGAGCTTGCTGGAGTTTGATGACGTGGCCAACGACCAGCGCAAGGTGGTCTACGAGCAGCGCAACGAGCTGCTGGATACCAACGACATCTCCGAGACCATCCACGTTATCCGTGACGACGTCTACGGCGCGGTGATCGACGAGTACATTCCGCCCCAGTCTCTGGAAGAGATGTGGGACGTGCCGGGTCTGGAAGCACGCCTGAAGGCCGACTTCGCGCTGGATCTGCCGCTGCAACAGTGGCTGGCGGAAGATGACAAGCTGTATGAAGAGAAGCTGCGCGAGCGCATTCTGGACGAAGCCACCAAGCTCTATGCCCACAAGGAAGAGCTGGTCGGCAAAGAGGTGCTGCGCAACTTCGAGAAGGCGGTGATGCTGCAAACCCTGGATGGTCTGTGGAAAGAGCATCTGGCGGCCATGGATCACCTGCGTCAGGGCATCCATCTGCGCGGTTATGCCCAGAAGAACCCCAAGCAGGAGTACAAGCGCGAATCCTTCGATCTGTTCACCCAGATGCTGGAAACCCTCAAGCGCGACGTGGTCAGCATCCTGAGCCGTGTTCAGGTGCAGGAGCGCGATGTGGAAGCGATGGAAGAGCAGCAGCGCCAGCAGGCGGAAGCCGCTCCCCGTACCTATACCCACGCCGCTGCCGAGAGCCAGCTGGCCGATGAGCAGGCCGCAGGCGAAGAGGGGCACACCACCTTCGTGCGCGACGAGCAGAAGGTCGGTCGCAACGATCCCTGCCCGTGCGGTTCCGGCAAGAAGTACAAGCACTGCCACGGTCAGTTGACCTGATCGACGCTATGCCATAACAGGCGGGCCAAGTGCCCGCCTTGTTATTGGTGGCAACAAGCGAACAGAGGTAATTGATGGAACAGAAAAAACGGATCTGGGTGGCGGTTGGCGTCATCGAGAATGAACGGGGCGATATCTTCATCGCCCGACGCTCCTCCGATCGCCATCAGGGTGATCGCTGGGAGTTTCCCGGAGGCAAGGTGGAGTCGGGTGAGGATCTGCTCACCGCACTGGATCGGGAGCTGTGGGAAGAGATCGGCATCCGGGTATTGGATTGTGCCCCCTTTATGGAACTGCAGCACGACTACCCCGAGAAGCAGGTATTGCTGGATATCTGGAAGGTGACCCGTTTCAGCGGTGAGCCGTTCGGCAAGGAGGGGCAGGAGTGTCTGTGGGTGCCGGTGGCCGAGCTGCACAACTACCACTTCCCCGATGCCAATGGCCCGATTGTAGCGCGGCTACAGGGTCTGCTGGCGTGAGCCGGTAGCAATCAACAAGCATCAAAAAAGGGCCAATCGGCCCTTTTTTCATGTTGTAGAGGTGCGTGACCAGGGGCTTATAGCCACTGATCGCCCTCTTCCGGCTCCGGCAGCAGATCCGGGTTGATCTCCCCCGGGATCCGCTTCTCTTCATCGGCCCATTCGCCGAGATCGATCAGCTGGCAGCGTTTGCTGCAGAAGGGGCGGAACGGGCTCTGCAGGCCCCATTCCACTTCGCTCTGACAGGTCGGACACTTTACCTTGGTGACCATAAGCCCTCCTTAGCAGCAGGCGAGCTGGAACGGCACGTCGCCAATTGGCTGTTCTGCGGTGGGCAGAAAGCGCAGGGCGAAGCGGTTCTTGTGGCCGCTCAGGGTCGGGTAGCAGAACAGATTGCCCGGCAGCTTGATGCGGATCAGCTCGGCGCTCTCGGCGGTGTCCTGGAAGAAACCGTTGCTGGCAACCTGCTCACTGAAGCTGCCTGATTCACGCCACAGGCGCAGCAGCAGGGTGATGGCATTCATCAGCAGGTTAATGTCACTCAGCCAGCCTTGCATCTGCTGGTGACGTGTGATGGCCGGGGTACCGAGCCAGTGGTGTAGCTGCGGCACATCGAAGGCACACAGACCACCCGGGATGGAGAAGCGCTGGCGGATGGAGCCGAGCAGACGATCCTCTTTCAGGCGGGCACCCGGGCGTGGCGAGTTGAGCAGGTTGCGAGAGAGCTGGCTGCTCTCTTGCTGCATCAGTTTGATCTGCTCCAGATCGACGTCGGGCAGGCTGGCCCAGTGGCTCAGACGCTGGCCGAGACGCTCCAGATCCTTGATGAGGTCGGCGCGCAGGTCACCGCGCTCCAGCAACTCCTGCAGATCGAACAGCCCCTTGAAGAAGGCGATATGTGCCCAGGATTGTTCACTCTCCAGATTGTCGCGGATCTGGGAAAACAGGGACTCCAGACGAAGATAGGTCCGGCTTTTTTCATTGAGGGGGAAATCGTAAATCATGCCTAATCCTGGCCAGCCATAAACCGGCCTAGTGTACTCACACTTGGCGGCCTTGTTGAGAGGCAATTGCCAGATATGTCTCGTGCAGCGCCAAAATCCGCGTTTTAATCGCCATTTCGCTGTCATTGTGGTTTTCGATGACATCATCCGCCGCCGCGAGGCGCTCTGTCCGGCTCGCCTGGGCGGCGATGATGGCCTTGGCCTGCTCGGCCGATACCCCATCCCGACGGCAGGTGCGCTCAATCTGGGTGGCTTCGTCCACATCGATCACCAGTACCCGATTGGCTAGGCCGGTGAGTTTGTTCTCCACCAGCAGCGGTACCACCAGCAGGCAGTAAGGTGAACTGGCCGCGGCGCACTGGCGCAGCATTTCGCTGCGAATCAGCGGGTGGAGCAAAGCATTGAGCCACTCCTTGGCCTGCGGGTCGCTGAAGACCCGCTCGCGCAGGGCGCGACGGTCGAGTTGACCGCTCGGATCAATCACATCAGGGCCAAAATGGTCGGCGATGGCGGCAAGGGCCGGGGTGCCCGGCTCGACCACTTCACGGGCGATCACATCGGCATCCACCACCTCGATACCCAGCGCGGCAAACTGATTGGCGATAGTTGTCTTGCCGCTGCCGATACCACCTGTGATAGCAACTACATACATGGGGGCCTCTTGCTCAAAGCAGGGTAGAGAGATACCAGCGGGTGATGGTATCGCCCCATAGCAGCGCAATCCAGCCCGCGATGGCGAGGTAGGGGCCGAAGGGGATGGGCTTGCCCTGATGATGTTTTTGCAAGGCGATCAGGCTGATGCCGATCACGGCACCGACCAGAGATGAGAGCAGCAGAATTATGGGCAGCGCCTGCCAACCGAGCCAGGCGCCCAGCGCCGCCAGCAGCTTGAAGTCGCCATAGCCCATCCCCTCCTTGCCAGTTAGCAGCTTGAAAGCCCAGTAGAGGCTCCAGAGCACCAGATAGCCCGCCATGGCACCGATCACGGCATCCGCCAGCGGCACGAAGCCACCTGCCAGATTGAACAGCAGCCCGCCCCACAGCAGGGGCAGGGTGAGCTGGTCGGGCAGCAACATCTTGTCGAGATCGATGAAGGTGAGGGAGACCAGCACCCAGGTCAGCAGCAGGGCAGCCAGTGTCCCCCAACCCGGCGTTATGACCATGGCAACGGCCACCGAGAGCAGGGCGGTCAGCAGCTCTACCAGCGGATAGCGGGCCGAGATGGGGGCCTGACAGTCGCGGCAGCGCCCTTTGAGCCAGATCCAGCTCAACAGCGGGATGTTCTCCAGCGCAGTGATGGCGTGGCCACAGTGAGGGCATGCGGAGCGCGGAACCATCAGGTTGTAGCGCTCTGGCGCAGCGGCCTCCTCATCGGGGGCAAAGTAGCCGTGATACTCGGCCTGCCACTCCCGCTCCAGCATGATGGGCAAGCGGTGGATCACTACGTTAAGGAAGCTGCCGATCATCAGGGAGAAAAGAAAAACCAGCGAGAAGTAGAGCCAGGGCAAGCTGTGAGCCAGCTCGAGAAGAAGTGTCATAACCAACCGTCAGTTATTGGATGAGGGGGAGGGCATGGCGGTGGTGCCATGCCCTGATAAATCAGCCTACCACGTCGCCAAGCTTGAAGATGGGCAGGTACATGGCGATAACCATGCCGCCGACCAGCACCCCGAGCACCACCATGATGAGGGGTTCCAGCAGGCTGGTGAGGCCATCGACCAGATCATCCACCTCCTGTTCGAAGATGGTGGCGACCTTGGAGAGCATATCATCGATGGCACCGGACTCCTCACCGATCATCACCATCTGGATCACCATGTCGGGGAAGAGATCGACGGTGCGCATTGCCACGTTGATCTGCATACCGGCCACCACCTCGTTGCGGATGGCCATGACCGCGGTGCGATAGACATAGTTGCCGGAGGCGCCAGCCGCCGAAATCAGCGCATCCACCAGCGGAATACCGGCGGAGAAGGTGGTAGACAGGGTGCGGGCAAAGCGGGCCATCGCCGCCTTGTGCAGGATCATCCCGACCACCGGAATGGTGAGGACGAACTTGTCGGTATTGTCTTTCACCTTCTGGGAGGCCCGCCAGGCTCGCACGTAAAGGAAGATGCCAAGGGCCGTGCCACCAAAGAAGACATACCACCAGTTCTGCATAAAGCGGGAGATGCCGATAACAAACTGGGTGAACACCGGCAGCTCGGCGCCGAAGCTCTTGAAGATATCCTCGAACTGCGGAATGACGAACAGCAGCAGGATGGAGGTGACCACAATGGCGACCAGAATGACCATGGTGGGGTAGAACATCGCCTTCTTGATCTTCGACTTGAGCGCTTCCGACTTTTCCCGATAGGTAGCGATACGGTCGTAGATGGTCTCCAGCGCCCCGGATTGCTCACCGGCTTCCACCAGATCGCAGTAGAGATCATCGAAATAGAGAGGATGGCGACGCAGCGCCTCCGACATGGGGGTGCCAGTCTCCACATCGGCGGCAATCTGCCCCATCAGCTCGCGCATCGAGGCTTTCTCGTGACTGCGGGCGATGATCTGCAGGCTCTGCACCAGTGGTACGCCGGCGGAGAGCATGGTGGTGATCTGACGGGAGACGATGGCGATATCCATCGGCTTGATCTTGGCGCCGCCCTTGGAGAAGAGCCCCTGGGATTTTTTGGCCACCTTGGTGACGTTGACCCCCTGCTTGCGCAGTTCGGTCTTGACGGTGTTGATGCTGTCGGCCTGCAGCTCGCCGGAGACCTTCTGCCCCTTGCGGTTTACCCCGTGCCAGCGGAAGGCGAAGACTTTCTTGGGGGCATTGTTCTTTTTCGTTAGGGTTGCCATCTTTGCATCCTGCAATGGGGTTGGTTGTCAGAGTCGGACTCCGCACGTCACCAACCTGGTCAAGGTGCCCGACTGGCTTGATGCCTGCGGGGTACTGATAGGGTGGGTGGTACCTTCTTGGCGCCAGCCCGGTCACTTTAATACCTGATTATTCTGTCGCTCGGGTTGTCATCCATAGCGAGTTTGTGGGTGAATGATGCTTTGTGCCAACCAAACCTGCGGGTCGTTCCGCACGTGGATCAGTTGGTGGTGACCCGGTTGACTTCGGCCAGACTGGTGACCCCGAGCCGGGCCTTCTCCAGTCCCGAGGTGCGCAGGGTGCGCATTCCTTCCTTCTGCGCGATAGCGGCGATTTGCAGGGAGTTGGCCCCTTGCATGATCAATTTGGCGATGTTCTCCGACATCAGCATGATTTCGTAGATGCCGACCCGCCCCTTGTAGCCGCCGGAACACTCCTTGCAGCCGACCGGTTTGAACAGTCGAAGCCCTGCCGCCAACTGCTGCGGCGTAAAGCCCAGCTCCAGCAGTTCTGCTTCCGGCACCACTTCCGGCGCTTTGCAGTGGTCGCACAGTTTACGGGCCAACCGCTGGGCCATGATCAGGGTGACCGAGGAGGCGATGTTGAAGGCCGGAACCCCCATGTTCATCATCCGGGTCAGGGTCTCGGCGGCGGAGTTGGTATGCAGGGTGGAGAGCACCAGGTGACCGGTCTGCGCCGCCTTGATAGCGATCTCGGCGGTTTCGAGATCGCGAATTTCACCCACCATCACCACATCCGGATCTTGCCGCAAGAAGGAGCGCAGGGCGCTGGCGAAGGTGAGCCCCGCCTTGGGGTTGACCTGCACCTGGTTGACGCCGGGCAGGTTGATCTCCACCGGATCTTCGGCGGTAGAGATATTGACCTCGGTGGTGTTGAGAATATTGAGGCCGGTATAGAGCGAGACCGTTTTACCCGAGCCGGTGGGGCCGGTCACCAGGATCATTCCCTGTGGCTTGGAGAGGGCGCGCAGGTACTGCGCCTTCTGCCGGTCATCAAAGCCGAGTTGCTCGATATTAAGGCGTGCCGCCGAGGAGTCGAGCAGACGGATAACGATCTTCTCCCCCCACATGGTGGGCAGGGTGTTGACCCGCATATCCATTGACTTGTTGCGCGACAGCTTCAGCTTGATGCGGCCATCCTGCGGTAGCCGCCGTTCGGCAATATCGAGTCGTGCCATGACCTTGAGGCGAGCGGAGAAGCGGTTGGAGAGGTTAACCGGCGGGGTGGCAATTTCATGCAGAATGCCGTCGATGCGAAAGCGTACCCGATACTTGAACTCATAGGGCTCAAAGTGCAGGTCTGAGGCGCCGCGCTTGATTGCATCCATCAGGATCTTGTTGATGTACTTGACGATGGGAGCATCGTCATCGGCGGTATTGACACTCTCGTCCAGCCGGCTGTTCTCGTCAGAGACCTCGAGATCCGAAATATCGGACTCGTCGATATCCTCCATGCCGAGGGCGTCATTTTCGCTCTCCAGCAGCTTGCCAATGGCGGCGGTGAGCTTGTTCTCCTCCACCAGCAGCGCCTCGGTATGAAGACCGAAGCTGAAGCCAAAGTCCTCCAACGCCGAGACATTGGTCGGATCCGACATGGCGATATAGAGGGTGTGGCCCTGGGTGTAGATGGGCAGGACGTGGTGTTTCTCAATCAGCTTCTGATTGAGGTACTTCTGCGGGATCTCGGCCAAGTCGAAGGCGGCAAGATCCAGCAGAGGTACCCCATACTCTAGCTCGCAAAAATCGGCGAGCGCCTTGCTGTCGAGGATCTCGTTCTCTATCAGAAATGTCACAAAAGGTTTGCGCTGGGCCTTGGCTTGGCTCAGATAGCGCTGGGAGTCCTCTTCACTGATCAATGAAGAGGCGGCCAGGCTTAACGCCAGGCCGCTATTAGGGCTAGAAGTCATGCTAAATTAGCAAACACCATCTGCAATACAGGAGCTGACTGCACCTGATGCATTATTACTCCAAATGATTTTGTTGTTTGTTAGGGTTGGAGTAAGTATGTATGTTTGCCCTTTCAAACCATTTACTGGCGCATTAGTCGCACCAACTGCTGTCGCTGTAATAACTCCATCTGTAGTGGTCAAAGAGGCTACGTTTCCAGTATTCGTTATGTTAGCTGGTACGCCATTTGATCCGCCGCTACATCCAGTTAATGTGGACAAATTGTTGTAACAGAGTTCGACTGATGCTTTTGCTGCCCCTGTGGCTGCAACCACCTCAGTAAACTTGGCTTTGGCGGTGTAGTTCTGATACGCCGGCAGTGCGACTGCAGCCAGAATGGCCACGATCGCGACCACGATCATCAGTTCAATAAGGGTAAAACCCGATTGTTTCTTCATTTGAAATATCCTTTTATCCTTGGTTCCTGGGAAGTGTCGGTAGAAAACCATCCGAACGTCAGTATCTTATCCGAGCTGTCAGGGGTGGCAACAGAGATTGCTGCCTTTGTTAACCACTTTCATGTCATTTACCAAAAACTTGATGCGAGTCATAAAATAAGTGGCTTCTTATGACTCTTTGTTACGGGTGAAAGCGGGTCCGTCATTACACTCCTTTGCTGAGGGATCCTGCATAAAGAAAAGGCGCCTATGGCGCCTTTTGCAAGTTGTTTATCCGGTTAGGTCGAGTATTTGCTCAGGCCTGCGGGGTGAATCTCACTGCTGGATAAAGCGCATGGAGAGATCGAGCGCCCGTACATGCTTGGTCAGCGCCCCGACCGAGATAAAATCGACGCCGGTGGCGGCAAACTCGGCCAGGGTATCCAGCGTCACATTGCCCGAGACCTCCAGCTTGGCGCGGCCCTGATTGATGGCGACTGCTTCCCGCATCATGGTCACGTCGAAGTTGTCCAGCATCACGATATCGGCGTGTGCCGCCAGCGCCTGTTCCAGCTCTGCCAGCGTTTCGACTTCTACCTCTACCGGTTTGCCCGGATTGAGATGACGAGCCTCATTAATCGCCTCGGCAATACCGCCACAGGCGAGGATATGGTTCTCTTTGATGAGATAGGCGTCGTAGAGGCCGATGCGGTGATTCTTGCCACCACCGCAGGTAACCGCGTACTTCTGGGCGGTGCGAAGCCCGGGGATGGTCTTGCGGGTGTCGAGCAGACGGCAATCAGTACCCTCCAGCTCTGCCACATAGCGAGCAGTGAGGGTGGCGACGCCGGAGAGGGTCTGGACAAAGTTCAGGGCATTGCGCTCGCCGGTCAGCAGCAGGCGGGCAGGGCCGTGGAGGCGAAACAGCTCCTGATTGGGGGAGAGCACTTCGCCATCCTGCACCTTCCACTCCACCTTCACGTCGCCGCCGAGTTGTACGAACACTTCATCCACCCAGGGTTGGCCGCAGAATACGCCTGCTTCACGGGTGATGACCCGGGCGCTGGCCATCCGGTCGGCCGGGATCAGCTGTGCGGTGATATCGGCGCTGGCGTCCGGTTGGTCCAGCGTGGTGAGGGCATCGCCCAGATCTTCGAGTAGTGCGGCGCGCACGGCGCGGCTGACATCCTGTTGAAACATGCCTTATTCCTGCAAGGGTCTGAGCAGCAGTTGCCGCTCCTTTTGAACCAGCTCCAGCCGACCGAGGGCGTTCATGCCAACCAGCACTTCGTCACCGTCTGCCGCCGGATTGATAAAGATGGCCAGATCGTACAAGGTCAATGGCCCCATCGCCAGCGTTTCGATGGTGCCGTTGCCGACCCGGATCTGCCCCGCAGCGGTATTGACCTGGCTGCTGCCATAAGCGGTCAGGCCGAGCCGCTCGGCAACCTGCTGCGGGATGGTGATACGGGTGGCGCCGGTATCGAGCAGTAGTTGCACCGGCTGACCGTTGATGGCACCCTCCAGACGATAGTGGCCGCTCTGGTCGGCTCGCAGCAACAGCTCGCCGCTGGCGGTGACGCTTGGTTGGTTGCGGGAGTGAAAATAGAGGGTCAGCAGGCCCATCAAAGAGAGCCAGGCCAGTAACCACATCCAGCGTGCCATGTGCTGCATACCCCATCCATATCGAGCGGAAGATGACTCAGCCTAACATACCATTTCCCTTTGATTCAGTGAGTTGGTGTCGGGTTGCCTATCAGGTATCTTCGTTTTCTCGCCATTTATCAGCCAATTCGAGTAGCCGATGACTCAACTCCCTTCGCAACCTTGTTTCTCTATCGATGCCGCTGGCTGGTGCCAGCAGGCGCGCCGGGTGCCTTCTCCCCATCACAACGAACGGGCCGCGCCGGACGATATCTCCCTGCTGGTGGTGCATGGCATCAGCCTGCCGCCGGGGGAGTTTGGTGGCCCCTTTATCGACGATCTCTTTATGGGGCGACTCGACCCCGAGGCTCACCCCTATTTTGCCGGTATCCATCAGCTGCGAGTCTCGGCCCACTGCCTGATCCGCCGTGATGGCGAGCTGGTGCAGTATGTGCCGTTCGGCGCGCGCGCCTGGCATGCAGGTGTCTCGAGCTGGCAGGGGAGGGAGGCATGTAATGACTTCTCCATCGGCATCGAGCTGGAAGGGACTGACGAAACCCCCTATACCGAGGCTCAATACCGGGCGCTGGCGGGGCTCACCCGAGCCATCTCGGAGCGCTATCCGGCGATTACCCACGAAAAAATTGTCGGCCATTGCGATATCGCACCAGGACGCAAGACGGATCCCGGAGCCAGTTTCCAGTGGGATTACTACCGTCAGTTACTAAACAGCTAAAGCAAATATTCAAATTTAGTTTGGATTTTAAAATCAATGGCTTGCCTATCTGGCAGGCCATTTTTGTCTCTGGTTGCGCAAATGTTATTTGTGAGCGCGGTCAAGAATATTGGTCAGACCATTTTCTATGAGTTAAATCATGTTTCCCCTGCTTTACCTCTTAAGTGGTGGGGCTGATTCTTGACTCAGATCATCTTTTGAGTGGACTTTTCAAAAGGCCTCTGCTAATTTTCGCCCCATCCATAAAATTGGTAATACCAATTTAACAAAGTAGCCTCATGCCCTATCGCAAGATTACGCAACCCAAGTTGGCCGACTCCATTGTCGCCGAGCTGGAACAGATGATTCTGGAAGGCAGCCTGCAGCCGGGGCAGAAATTGCCTCCCGAGCGGGAACTCGCCATCCAGTTTCAGGTATCGCGCCCCTCCTTGCGCGAAGCCATCCAGCGACTGGAAGCGCGCGGATTGCTTTATCGCCGTCAGGGCGGCGGCACTTATGTGCAGAATGCCCTGAGCAAGGGGATCGCCGATCCTCTGTTCGAACTGCTCAGTACCCACCCGGAAGCCCAGTATGACTTGCTGGAGTTTCGCCACGCGCTGGAAGGCATCTGTGCCTACTACGCGGCGTTGCGGGGAACCGGGTCTGATTTCGAGCGCATTCGTCAGGTGCAAACCACCATCGAAGAGGCGGGCCAGCTGGGCTCGCTGGTGGCCGAATCGGCAGCCGTGACCCAGTTCTATCTGGCGGTGGCCGAGGCGTCCCACAACGTGGTGCTGCTGCACCTGCTGCGGGCCATGAGCCCGATGCTCGAACAGAACATTCTGCAGAATAACGAGATTTTGAATCGCCGCCCGGGAGTGGTAGCCAAGATACGTCGCCATCGCGCGAATCTGATCGAGGCTATTCTTTCGGGGGCTCCGGAGCGGGCCAGAACAGCTTGTCATGAGCATCTGGCCTTTATCGAGGACACCTTGTTGGATATGCAGAGGGAAGACAGCCGGATCCAGCGATCCATGCGTCGGATCCGTCAGCAGGAAAACTAATCCCACAAGGCTTTATTGTCGAATGCTTGCGCCCTTCGCCGTGCAATGCCGTGCAATCACAACAACATAGGAACCAGCCATGTCTGATATCCTGAAGAACGATGTGGACCCGATAGAAACGCTGGAGTGGCTTGCCTCTCTGGAATCCCTGCTGCGTGAAGAGGGTCCGCAACGCGCTCAGTTCATCCTTGAACAGTTGGCCGAGAAAGCCCGCGTAAGCGGTGTGGACGTGGCTGCCAAGGCAAATCGCGATTACATCAACACCATCCCGTCCAGCGACGAGCCGGACTACCCGGGTGACCTGGAGATGGAACGCCGCATTCGCGCCATCATCCGCTGGAACGCCATGATGATCGTGCTGCGCGCGTCCAAGAAAGACCTGGACCTGGGTGGTCACATGTCTTCCTTCGCTTCTTCTGCGACCATCTATGATGTCTGCTTCAACCACTTCTTCCGTGCTCGCAACGAGAAGGATGGTGGCGATCTGGTTTACTTCCAGGGTCATATCTCCCCGGGCATCTATGCTCGCGCCTTTGCTGAAGGTCGTCTGACCGAAGAGCAGCTGGACAACTTCCGTCAGGAAGTGGATGGCAAGGGTATCCCTTCCTATCCGCACCCGAAACTGATGCCGGACTTCTGGCAGTTCCCGACCGTCTCCATGGGTCTGGGCCCCATCGCCGCCATCTATCAGGCTCGCTTCCTGAAGTACCTGACCGACCGTGGTATCAAAGATTGCTCCGAGCAGACCGTTTACGCCTTCCTGGGTGACGGCGAGATGGACGAGCCGGAAGCCAAGGGTGCCCTGACCGTTGCCGTGCGTGAAAAGCTCGACAACCTGGTGTTCGTGGTCAACTGCAACCTGCAGCGTCTGGATGGTCCGGTTGTCGGTAACGGCAAGGTCATCAACGAGCTGGAAGGCCTGTTCGCCGGCGCCGGTTGGGACGTGACCAAGGTGATCTGGGGTCGCAAGTGGGATGAGCTGCTGAAGAAAGACACTTCCGGCAAGCTGATCCAGCTGATGAACGAGACCGTGGACGGTGACTACCAGACCATGAAGTCCCGCGACGGTGGCTACATCCGCGAGCACTTCTTCAACCGTTATCCGGAAACTGCCGCGCTGGTCAAAGACATGACCGACGAGGAGATCTTCGCCCTGAACCGCGGTGGTCACGATCCTCGCAAACTGTTCGCCGCATTCAACAAGGCGACCCAGACCAAGGGCAAGCCGACCGTTATTCTGGCCAAGACCATCAAGGGTTACGGCATGGGTGAAGCGGCCGAAGGCAAGAACATCGCTCACCAGGTCAAGAAGATGGAGCTGGACTCCGTGCGTCACCTGCGTGACCGCTTCAACCTGCCGGTGGCCGACGAGCAGCTGGCCGATCTGCCGTACCTGAAGATCGAAGCCGGTTCTGCTGAGCACAAATACCTGCACGACCGTCGCACCGCCCTGAAAGGCTATGTGCCGACCCGTCTGCGCGAAAGTACCACCAAGCTGGAAATCCCGGCACTGGATGCCTTCGGTCCGCTGCTGGGTGAGCAGGCGCGCGAAATCTCCACCACCATGGCGTTCGTGCGTTCCCTGAACGTGATGCTGAAAGACAAGTCCATCGGCAAGCGCATCGTTCCGATCCTGGCTGACGAAGCCCGTACCTTCGGTATGGAAGGCCTGTTCCGCCAGATCGGTATCTACAGCCCGCACGGTCAGCAGTACACCCCGCAAGACCGCGACATCGTCTCCTACTACAAGGAAGACAAGCAGGGTCAGGTTCTGCAAGACGGTATCAACGAGCTGGGCGCCATGTCCTCCTGGCTGGCTGCTGCGACCTCTTACAGCACCAACGATTGCCCGATGATCCCGTTCTACATCTACTACTCCATGTTCGGCTTCCAGCGGATCGGCGACATGGCGTGGGCAGCCGGTGACCAGCAAGCCCGTGGCTTCCTGCTGGGTGCGACCTCCGGTCGTACTACCCTGAACGGCGAAGGTTTGCAGCACGAAGATGGTCACAGCCACATCCTGGCGAACACCATCCCGAACTGCATCTCCTACGACCCGTCCTACGCCTATGAAGTGGCGGTGATCGTACAGGACGGCCTGCGCCGCATGTACGGTGAGAACCCGGAGAACGTGTTCTACTACATCACCACCCTGAACGAGAACTACGCTATGCCGGCCATGCCGGAAGGCGCCGAGGAAGGCATCCGCAAGGGTATCTACAAGCTGGAATCCGTCGCCGGTGCCAAGGCGAAAGTTCAGCTGCTCGGTTGTGGTTCCATCCTGGGTCACGTGCGCAAGGCTGCCCAGATCCTGGCCAGCGAGTACGGCATCGGTTCCGATGTGTTCAGCGTCACCTCCTTCAACGAGCTGGCCCGTGACGGTCAGGACGCGGATCGCTGGAACATGCTGCACCCGACTGCCGAAGCTCGCGTACCGTACATCGCTCAGGTACTGGGTTCCGAAGCCACCATCGCTGCGACCGACTACATGAAGTCCTTCGCCGATCAGGTTCGCGCCTTCGTTCCGACCGAGAACTACCGCGTGCTGGGTACCGACGGTTACGGCCGTTCCGACAGCCGTGCCAACCTGCGTCGTCACTTCGAAGTGAACGAGTTCTACGTGGTGGTTGCTGCTCTGACCGAACTGGCCAAGCGCGGCGAGGTAGACAAGCAGGTTGTGGCCGACGCCATCGCCAAGTACGGCATCGATGCCGACAAGGTCAACCCGCTGTACGCGTAAGTTGATCAAGGGGCGCGCCGTCATACGGCGCGACCCTGCCAGGATTTAAAACGGTTAACGCGAGATGTGCGTGGCGGCATCAGCCAGCCACGCGGATCGACGCAAGAGGATAAAGCACAATGTCCAAACAGATTATGGTGCCGGATATCGGCGCCGATGAAGTTGAAGTCACCGAGATCATGGTGGCCGTGGGTGACAAGGTCGAGCTGGACCAGTCCATCATCGCGGTAGAAGGCGACAAGGCCTCCATGGAAGTACCGGCTCCGTCTGCCGGTATCGTTAAAGAGATCCTGATCAAGGTGGGCGACAAGGTTGCCACCGGTTCCCAGATCATGATCTTCGAAGCCGAAGGCGCTGCCGCCCCTGCGGAAGTCGCTGCACCGGTTGCTGCTGCTCCGGCCGCCGCACCTGCCGCTGCCGTGCGCAAAGATGTGCACGTACCGGACATCGGCGACGACGAAGTGGACGTGACTGAAATCATGGTTGCCGTGGGCGACATGGTAGAAGCTGACCAGTCCATCATCGCCGTGGAAGGTGACAAGGCCTCCATGGAAGTACCGGCACCGTTCGCAGGCCGCGTGGTCGAGATCAAGGTTGCCGCTGGCGCCAAGGTCTCTACCGGCTCTCTGGTGATGGTATTTGAAGTGGCTGGCGCTGCGCCTGCTGCCGTTGCTGCTCCGGCTCAAGCTGCCCCGGCTGCCGCTGCTGCCAAAGAGGTCAACGTACCGGATATCGGTGGCGACGAAGTGGAAGTCACCGAGATCATGGTTGCCGTGGGTGACAAGGTTGAAGCCGACCAGTCCCTGATCGCCGTGGAAGGTGACAAGGCCTCCATGGAAGTGCCTGCGCCGTTCGCCGGTGTGGTCAAAGAGATCAAGGTGAAGGCGGGTGACAAGGTCTCCACCGGTTCCCTGATCATGGTATTCGAAGTGGCTGGCGCTGCTCCTGCTGCCGCGCCGGTTGCTCAAGCTGCCGCTCCGGTCGCAACAGCCCCTGTTGCCGCTGCTCCGGCTCCGGTTGCCCAGGCCACTGCCGCTGCGACCGATTTTGTTGCCAACGACGCCTACGTGCACGCTTCTCCGGCGGTACGCCGTCTGGCGCGCGAGTTCGGTGTCAACCTGGCCAAGGTGAGGGCCTCCGGTCGCAAGGGCCGCATCGTCAAAGAAGACGTGCAAGCCTACGTGAAGGATGCCATCAAGCGTGCCGAGTCCGCTCCTGCCTCTGCCGGCGTAGCCGGTGGTAACGGTCTGGGCGTACTGCCGTGGCCGAAGGTAGACTTCAGCAAGTTCGGTGATGTGGAAGAGGTCGAGCTGACCCGCATCCAGAAGATCTCCGGTCCGAACCTGCACCGCAACTGGGTCATGATCCCTCATGTCACCCAGTTCGACGAAGCCGATACCACCGAGCTGGAAGCGTTCCGCAAAGAGCAGAACGCGATGCTCGAGAAGCAGAAGGCAGACGTGAAGATCACCCCGCTGGTGTTCATCCTGAAAGCCGCCGCCAAGGCGCTGGAAGCTCACCCGCGCTTCTGCAGCTCCCTGTCCGAAGATGGCAGCAAGCTGATCATGAAGAAGTACATCCACATCGGTGTGGCGGTAGATACCCCCAACGGTCTGGTTGTGCCCGTGGTGCGTGATGTTAACAAGAAGGGCATCATGGAGCTGTCTCGCGATCTGGCCGAGATCTCCAAGAAGGCCCGTGCCGGCAAGCTGACCGCTGCCGACATGCAGGGCGGTTGCTTCACCATCTCCAGCCTGGGTGGCATCGGCGGTACCAGCTTTACCCCGATCGTCAACGCGCCGGAAGTGGCCATCCTCGGTGTCTCCAAGTCCGAGATGAAGCCGAAGTGGAACGGCAAAGAGTTTGCGCCGCGCCTGATGCTGCCGCTGGCTCTGAGCTACGACCACCGCGTGATCGATGGTGCCGATGGGGCTCGCTTCATCACCACCATGAACGGCGTGCTGTCCGACATTCGTCGACTGGTCCTGTAAGTGAGAGGGCGGGCCCAGAGCCTGCCCTTTTTACTTCTCATTTCATTAACATGATCGTAAACTTGCCCCGTTTTTTTCACGGCTGCAGCCACCCGTTTCGGTATAAGACTGCGCTGTCCGGGGATATAAGAACGACAAAGAGGTCATGATGAGTAAAGAAATCAAAACCCAGGTCGTAGTACTGGGTGCTGGCCCTGCCGGTTATTCCGCTGCTTTCCGTGCAGCCGATCTGGGTCTGGATACTATTATCGTCGAGCGTTACTCCACCCTGGGTGGCGTCTGCCTGAACGTGGGCTGCATCCCCTCCAAGGCGCTGCTGCACGTTGCCAAAGTGATTGAAGAAGCCAAGGCGCTGGCCGAGCACGGCATCGTCTTCGGTGCACCGCAGACCGACATCGACAAGATCCGTCTGTGGAAAGAGAAGGTTATCAACCAGCTGACCGGCGGTCTGGCTGGCATGGCCAAGATGCGTAAAGTTCAGGTTGTTAACGGCTTGGGTAAATTTACCGGCCCGAACACGCTCGAAGTGACCGGGGAAGACGGCAAGACTACCGTGACCTTCGACAACGCCATCATCGCGGCCGGTTCCCGTCCGGTGAAGCTGCCGTTCATCCCCCACGATGACCCGCGCGTATGGGACTCTACCGATGCACTTGAGCTGAAAACCGTTCCCGGCAAACTGCTGGTTATCGGTGGCGGCATCATCGGTCTGGAGATGGGTACCGTTTACTCCTCTCTGGGTTCCGAGATCGACGTGGTGGAATTTGCCGACCAGCTGGTTCCGGCTGCCGACAAAGACATCGTCAAGATCTACACCAAGCGCGTCGCCAAGAAATTCAACATCATGCTGGAGACCAAGGTCACCGCAGTTGAAGCGCGCGAAGACGGCCTGTACGTCTCCTACGAAGGCAAGCACGCCCCGGCCGAGCCGGTTCGTTACGACAACGTGCTGGTTGCCGTAGGCCGTGTGCCGAACGGCAAGATGCTGGATGCCGAGAAAGCTGGCGTTGCCGTGACCGAGCGCGGTTTCATCGAGGTGGACAAGCAGCTGCGTACCAACGTGGCGCACATCCACGCCATCGGTGACATCGTGGGTCAGCCGATGCTGGCGCACAAAGGTGTTCACGAAGGTCACGTTGCCGCCGAAGTGATCGCCGGCAAGAAGCACTACTTCGACCCGAAAGTGATCCCGTCCATCGCCTACACCGAGCCAGAGATGGCATGGGTTGGTCTGACCGAGAAGGAAGCCAAGCAACAGGGCCTGAACTTCGAAGTCGCCACCTTCCCGTGGGCTGCTTCCGGCCGCGCCATTGCGTCCGACTGCTCCGACGGCATGACCAAGCTGATCTTCGACAAGGAGAGCGGCCGCGTCATCGGTGGTGCCATCGTCGGTACCAACGGTGGTGAACTGCTGGGTGAAATCGGTCTGGCCATCGAGATGGGTGCCGACGCCGAAGATATCGCGCTGACCATCCACGCTCACCCGACTCTGCACGAGTCCGTGGGTCTGGCTGCCGAAGTGTTCGAAGGCTCCATCACCGACCTGCCGAACGCCAAGGCCAAGAAGAAAAAGTAATTTTCTTCCCCGCTTGTCTAAAAAGCCGCTCGAATGAGCTAATGCCAGTCAGTTAAGCACTTTTATGACTAAATATTCGAGATATTGAATATCAAAAGTAGCTCCATGATTAAAGAGTCAATTTGACTCCAACCCTTGCCCTGACTGGCATGCAATAATAAAGAGGGAGGCATCATGCCTCCCTCACTCGTTAGCCCTTATACCCCGCGGGTTGGGACTCAAATTCTCTTAACTGACTTGCATTAGCTCGAATGAGC